>DASTSZ010000030.1:0-3022 GCA_035760425.1 Candidatus Eiseniibacteriota bacterium
TGAGATAGTACGCCCAACTATCTCGGAATTCAAGCGTTATCGGCGCGGCATTTTCGCTACTGGCCGGCGCCCGGCGGGGCGGCGCCGGACCCCGACGAAGCCCAGAAGGTTTTGGACTCCGCCATTCCCTGCTCGAATCGACATTTCGGCGACCAGCCAAGTTCCGAGCGAAGGCGCTTGGCCGAGAATCGGCCCGTCCAGTAGGTCATGGCGGCCGCCTCGGCGTCCGGGACCCGTTCGAGTTCGGGCAATCCGAACCAGCCTCGGACCTCGTCCGTGTACATCCTCCACGTCCCGTTCATCTCCAGAACGTTGTAGGCGCGCCCGACCGAACGGGGAGACGCGACCGCGAGGAAGACGGCGTCGACCAGATCTCGGACGTGAACGAACGGCATCGTGTTGCCGCCGTCCCGGAGGAGTTTGATCTGACCCTCCCGGATCCGAGCGGGGACCTTTACGGCCCACGTGGAGGTCGGGTGGACGCCGAGAATCGCTCCGGGGCGGAGGATCGTGGCGGCGAGCCCGTCCGCCGCGGCCCCGAAGACAAGTCGATCCCCCTCCGCCTTCGTCACGCCGTAGGGCTCCGTCCCGGTCTTCAGGGGCGAGTCTTCGTCCACCTCGTCGAGTCCACCGACGTCGTAGACCGAGAGCGTCGAGATCTGAATGAAGCGAGAGGCCCCCGCGGCGCGCGCGGCGTCGAGGAGCGAGCGCGTGCCGTCGACGTTCACGCGCCGCACGGGCTCGAACTCGGGGCCGGAGGTCGCCGCGGCATGGAGGACGAGGTCGCAGCCCTCCGCGGCGCGGGCCGAGACGGCCGGTTCGACGAAGTCGCCGACGACCTCCTCGTAGCCGGGCCGGAGCAGCGAGACGTCCGCCCCGGCGCGCCGAACGATGGCGCGGACCGGTACGCCGTGATCGAGGAGGCGGTGGGCGAGGTGGCTTCCGACGAACCCGGTCGCGCCGGTCAGGAGGACGCGGCGGGCCGCGATGGGCGGGGTCGACGGGTCGGCGGGCATCAGTTCTTGAGGAGGTACTCCACGGTCGTCACGACCCGGATGGTCTTCGTGATCTGCGCCTGCTCGCTCGTGCCCGGACCGCCTTCGCTCCCCGCGGCGTCGCGAGGGAGGATGACGAAGACGCCCTGGTTGGCGCGGTGGATGCCGCCGAGCCGGCTCTTCGAGTCCTTCGCGAACTGCTCCGCGGCCTTCCGCGCCTCCGCCGTCGCTTCGGCGATCATGCTCGGCTTGAGGTCGTTCAGGCGGCGAAAGATGTACGACGGTCCGCCGGGCCCCCACTCGGGCCCGGAGGAGAGCACGACGCCCGCGTTCACGAGGTCGCCCACCTTTTGGCTCGCCGCGCGCACGATCTCCGGCTTCTCCGAGCGGACCATCACGGTCTGCTGGATGACGAAGCGCGCCCCTTGCCTCGCGCCCTGGTTGTAGGGATTCGCGAAGGTGTCGGTGACGCGGAGCCCCTGCAGCTCGACCTCGGTCGAATCGATCCCGTTCGCGCGGAGGAACGCGATCACCTTCGATACGTTCTGGTTCACGCGGCTCTGCGCGGCCGCGAGATCGGCGTCGGGAACGGCGAGTTGGATCGGCCAGAGCGCCAGGTCGGCTTTCGCCTCCCGTTCGCTCACGCCCTTCACCGACACGAAGCGGTCGGCCGTACGGATGTCGCGAACGCCCGCGCCGATGAACCAGCCGGCGAGCGCGATGCTGACGGCGAGAAGAATCGTTCCGAGGCCCATTCGCGCCGGGCGAGGCGAGTCGTCGTGCATGGCGGGCATTCTAGTCGCCTACGGCGTCTCGATCAACCGGCGGAACCGAGGATCGTCCTTCACCGTCGCGAAATCGGGGTCGGCGGGGATCGGGCGGCGATCGGTGATGAAGCCGGTGGCGAGCGCTTTCTCGAGATTTCGGATCGCGCGATCGGAATCGCCTGCGAGCGCCCACGCGCAGGCGCCGTTGTAGAACGTGACCGCGACGTTCCAGCCCGCGTCCCCGGCGCGCTCGTACGACTCGGCGGCCTCGCGATAGCGGCGCAAGTTGTAGTAGGCGTCGCCCATCAGGTGGCGGCCCTGCGCCGCGCTCGGCTCCTGTTCGAGCCACGCCGCGCCCGCCGCGATCGTCCCCTCCCAATCGCGAAGCCCGTGCCGCTCCACGGTGCGTCGCTGGAGGTCGCGGACGGCGCGCGCCGCCTGCATTTCGGACGTGAGATTCGAGCGGAGAAAGTCGAGGGTGGTGCGAACCGCGTCCCGCGAGGTCTCCTGCGGATCGACGAGGTCGAATGCGTGACGCCCGTTCGGGATGTTGAGGAGGGTGACGGCGGCGTTCCGCTGGAGCGCGCGGCGCAGGAAATTGTCCAGGCTCGCGTTCGTGCCGAGATTGTCGAGGCCCGCCCGCCCGACGAGCACCGGCAGATCGGTGCGAAGAAACGTCGTGTCGACGTTGCCGTAGTAGAAGACGGCCGCCTTCACGTGGACGTTCGCGGGATTGAGCGCGTACCACGAGCCGTGCTGGAGATTCGCCGAGCAGGCCCAGATGGCGATGTTGTCGGGATCGATGCCGTACTTGTCGGCGTGGCTCCGGAGGTGGGTCACAAGCGTCTCGAGATCCTCGCGCGGCGCCGTCCGGCGCGAGTCGTGCGTCACCGCCGCCATCCCGCTCACCGCGACGAGGCGTCCCCAGGACTGATAGATCCCCCACCGGCGAAGCGGCGGCTGGTCGACGCCGACGCCGTTCGCGAAGATCACGAGAGGGGCGCGGACGATGCCCTTCCCCTTGCCCGCGCGGCCGGCCGGCGCAGACGGATGAAAGAAATCCATCTTCAGCGCCAGCCCGTCGACCTCCCGATAGACGAGGCCCGTGTCGATCTTGACGGCGGCCATCCCGGGCAGCGTGAGGACGCAGCTCTCCCCGAGGATGTCGTGGGGCGGTTGGGCGTCCGAGGAAGGGGGCGCGGACGATGCCAGGAGGAACAAAACGAACAACAACAGCGCGAGTCGGGTCGGGCGCATCGG
>DASTSZ010000031.1:0-12548 GCA_035760425.1 Candidatus Eiseniibacteriota bacterium
AGCTGCGCGTCCGTGAGCCGGCCGGTCTTCACGAGGAAGGGCTTCAGGGGGTCCTTCGCGTTTCGCCGCCGGTCGCGCGTCGAGACGATGCGGCCGCTCTCGAAGAAGATGACGGCGACATCGTCTCCGGCCGTGAGGCGGAGCACGCCCGACTTCTGCTGCACCGCGATCAATTGGAGGATCTCGGGGAGGCTGAAAGTCTCGAGATTTCCCTGGAGTCCCATCGATCTCACCCTTGGCGCGCGCGAGCGCGCGGTTCGCCGCCGCGGGCGGCGGAACGGGCCGCGCTGCCGGTCAGACCGGTCTCGCGGCTCGTGGTCGTGGCGAAGTATCGGGCGACCGTGATGGCATAGGTCAGGACGAAGAGCAGAAGGAGCGGGAGGCGCTTCATCCACCCCGCGCCCGGAATCGGAAGGACGTCGAGGCTCGGCACGAGCGCGCCGTTCGGAATGACGAGCATGGCGGCGGTCACCATGACGAGGATGGCGACGAACCCGCTCAGCGCCGCGCCGCGGAGCATCTGGCCCGCGCCCGGGACCACGAACGTGAGGATCGCCTGGCCGATGGTGCGCCGGCGCGCCGAGGTGCGGTCGCGCTTCGTGAGGAGCAGGCGCGTGAATTCGGTCGACTTCAGATCCTTCACCGAATGGAAGCAGTCCTCGCAGAAGGCGCGCTGCTGCATGCGCCGAACGCAGCGCCGGCAGACGATCCGCTGGCAATTGGAGCAGGGGATCGTGGAGAGGCTGCGGCCGGCGATCTGGCCCGCGGCGGCGAAGATGAGGAAGAGCGCCGGCACGAAGACGAGGGCGAAGGGCGCGCGCGGCTGGAGCGTGGCGGCGAAGGAGAGCCAGCGATTCCCCTCGAGCGCCGCGATGCCGCGTTCGGCCGAGTGGCGGCGCGCCAGCGCCCAGAGGTCCTCGATCGGCGCGGAGGCGTCCATGACGGTCCGGTTCAACTGCGGCGTGGTCCAGCGGCTGAAGTCGCGCACGCGGTCGAACGCGAGCCCCGTGGCCTTCGCCTGCTCGCGCGTCGCCTCGCTGAAGAGGAGCTGCTTGGTGTAGACCTGCGCCAAGTTGTAGTGCGGCTCGACGGCGGCGGGATTCGCCGCGGCCGCCGATTCGTACCACTGCCGCGCGTGATCGTAGTCTTCGCGCGCGAAGTAGACGTTCCCGAGATTCGTGAGGATCCAGGCGCTCTTCGGGCGGAGCACCGCGGCCCGAGTCAGCTCGCGTTCGGCGAGATCGAGATCGGCCCCGCGCCGCGCCTGGGTCCCGAGCGCGAAGGCGTAGAGCGCCTCGTCGGGATCGGCCTCGCGCCAGGCGTGGAGCGCCGCCGCGAGGTCGGCGTCGTAGCCGCTATTGAGCGAACGATCGACCAGAAGGCTCGGTTCCTCGAGCGACGGCGCGCCGGCCCAGGGGGCCAGGAGCGGCATGCCGCCGGCGAGCGCGAGCGACGAGGCGAGGAAGAGGAGCACCAGGAACCACTCCCGCTTTCCGAGCCGGAAGGAGACGAGCCCCGCGTAGAGCGCCGCGGTCGGCGCCGCGCCGAGACCCCAGGCGCAGGGCGCGAGGGCGAGCGCCATCGCGCCGATCCGGCCGAGCGAGGAAGCGCCGGCGTGGAACGTCTCCTGGATGATATGGAAGAGGTGGGGAAGGTGGCGGAGCGCGATCCCCGCGATGGCCAGCAGGAGCCCCACGGTCCAGACGACGGCGAGCGCGGTGAGGAAGTTCGCGACGAGATGGCGCTGCCAGGCGTAGCCGCGGCCGAGGATCCGGAAGGCCTCGGTCGCCTCGGTGACGGCGCGGCCCGGATCGTCGAACGCGATGAGGCGCGCGATCGTGAAGTGCGCATCGGGGAACGACGGATCGAACTGGGTGGAGGCGTCGAGGAGCCGGAGAGCCTCCGACTTCTGGCCCCGATCGGCGGCGGTCAGCGCGGCGCGGTAGCAGCCCTGCGCCGACGGAAGATCGCGCGTGATGCCGGAGTCCCACTTGTGCTCGAGCGCGCGCTGGATTTCGTCGGCGGACCACGCGGCTCGGGCGGAAACGGGGATCAGGTAGGCGGCGAAGACGAGCAGGGACGCGACGAGCCCCACCGCGACCCGAGTGCGTGCGGCGGAACCGACCGATGGACCGACCGAGGGAAGTTCACGGCATCGCGCCACGGCGGCACGTTAGTCGCCCTCGAAACGGGGTGTCAAGGGATTTGTCCCCGCGTGCTATCCTCGACCGCTCGAGAATCGCACCGACGACGAACGACGGAGGCTCGAAACCCCTATGAGCGGAACGGCGACGCGGATCGAAGCGCTGAAGCACGCGATCGGCCAGGACGTGTTGCTCGAAGGCTGGCTCTACAACCGGCGGTCGAGCGGCAAGATCGAATTCCTTCAAGTGCGGGACGGCAGCGGCACGGTGCAGTGCGTCGCCGTGAAGTCGGAACTCCCCGAGGCGACCTTCGCGATCTGCGCCGGCGTCACGCAGGAGAGCGCGGTGCGCGTTCGCGGCACGGTGCGCGAGGACAAGCGCTCGCCGAGCGGCGTGGAACTGACGCTGAAGGAGATCGAGGTCGTCTCCGAGAGCCACGAGTACCCGATCACGCCGAAGGAGCACGGCCCCGACTTCCTGCTGAACCACCGCCACCTCTGGATCCGCTCGCCGCGGCAGCACGCCGTGCTTCGCATCCGCCACACGCTCGTGCAGGCCTGCCGCGATTTCCTCGACAAGGACGGATTCATCCTCGCCGACGCGCCGATCTTCACCCCCGCCGCGTGCGAGGGGACCACGACGCTCTTCGAGACCGACTACTTCGGCGAGAAGGCGTACCTCACGCAGAGTGGCCAGCTCTACAACGAGGCGACGGCCATGGCGTTCGGAAAGAGCTACTGCTTCGGCCCGACCTTCCGCGCGGAGAAGTCGAAGATGCGCCGCCACCTGATCGAGTTCTGGATGGTGGAGCCCGAAGTCGCGTACGCCACGCTCGACGACGTCATGGTTCTCATCGAGCGCTTCCTCGAGTTCTTGGTCGGCCGCGTGCTGGAAGCGCGCCGCCCCGAGCTGACGCTCCTCGGCCGCGACGTGGCCGCGCTGGAGCGGGTGAGAGCTCCCTTCCCGCGGCTCTCCTACGATCAAGCGGTCGCGATCCTCAAGGAGAAGGGGCAGGCGTTCGAGGACGGCAACGACTTCGGCGGCACCGACGAGACGATCCTCACCGAGGGATTCGATCGTCCCTTCTTCGTGCATCGCTTTCCGGCCGCCGTGAAGGCCTTCTACATGAAGCGCGATCCGGGCGACGACCGGCTCTCGCTCTCCTGCGACCTCCTGGCCCCCGAGGGCTACGGCGAAATCGTGGGCGGCGGCGAGCGCGAGTCGAGCCTCGAGCGTCTCGTGGCGCGCATCGAGGAACATCAGCTCCCGATGTCGGCGTTCGAGTGGTATCTCGACCTCAGGCGCTATGGCACGGTTCCGCACGCCGGATTCGGCATGGGCATCGAGCGGACGCTGACCTGGATCTGCGGCTTGGAGCACCTCCGGGAGACCATTCCGTTCCCGCGTTTGCTGCACCGAATGCACCCGTAGCGGGGGCGGCCCGGCCCTAGGGAACGGAGGCCGTTTCGTGTTAAAATAAGGTGTTTGGCGCTCCGACCCGGACCCCGACACCATGCGCACGCGCCTCGTCCCGCCGGCCCCCGAGCCGGTCTCTTTCCGCCTCCTGGGGGCGCCGCTCGCCGCGGTCGTCGCTGCGGTCGTCGTCTGGCTGGCGCTCTCGCCGCCGGCGGCGCGCGCCGCGACTCGATCCCTCTACCGGATCCCTCCCGCCAAGACCGAGACGCTCGTTCGGTTCCTGCGCCACGGCATCGACGTCGCCGGTACGGGGCGCGACGGCTCGCTCCACTTCTTCCTCGACGCCTCCGAACGCGCCACCGCCGAGGGACTCGGGCTCGCGCCCGAGCCGCTCGCGTCGCGCGGCGGGCACGCGGCGCCCGGCGCCGTGGCGGCGCCGCCCGGTCTCGGCGACTACCACACCTACGCCGAGACAGTCGCCGAGATGACGGCCTACGCGGCATCCCACGCCTCGATCGCTCGCCTCGACACCGTCGGCGTCTCCTACGAGGGCCGACTTCTCCTCGGCGTGAAGATCTCCGACAACGTCGGATCGGACGAGCCGGAGCCGGAAGTTCTCGTCGTGGGCTGCCATCACGCCCGCGAGCTGATGAGCGTGGAACTCCCTCTCTACTTCATGCGCCGCCTGCTCGACGGCTACGGCGTCGATCCGCTCCTCACCACCCTCGTCGATTCGCGGGAGATTTGGATCGTGCCGATCGTGAATCCGGACGGGCACGTCTACGTGGCGAACAACTCCGGCGGCCAGTCGGACAACTGGTGGCGCAAGAACCGCCGGCCGAACGGGGACGGCAGCGTCGGCGTCGACCTCAATCGGAACTACGGCTACAAGTGGGGATGGGACGATCTCGGGTCGAGCCCGACGCCCGCGAGCGACGTCTATCGCGGCGCCGCCGCCTTCTCCGAACCGGAGACGAGGGCGCTGCGCGACTTCATGGCGGCGCGCGAGATCCGCGTCTCGGCGTCGTTCCACAGCTACGGCCAGCTCTTCCTCTACCCATGGGGATACGCGGAACTCGACACGCCCGATCACGCGGTCTTCAGCGCGCTCGGCGATTCGGTGGCTCTTCAGAACGGCTACCTCGCGGGGAATCCGAAGAACGACGCCATCTACCTCACGAACGGCGACATGGACGATTGGGTCTACGGCGACTCGTCGACGAAGCCGAAGGTCTACGGCTTCACGTTCGAACTGAACACGTACGAGCAGGGGGGCTTCTATCCGAACGACGCGCTCATCCCCGCCACGTGCGCGCTCAACGACGGGCCCCTGATCACGCTCCTCCGCTACGCGGACGAACCGCGTCGGGTCGTGCCGCCGCCGCGCGACCTCCCGCCCAATTTCGCGGCGCAGCCGACCGGCGTGCTCCTCTTCTGGGCCGCCACGGTCGCCGATCCGGCGAATCCGCCGGTCCGACACGACCTCCGCCGCATCGACAGCGTCCTTCGCCTGCGGGACGACGCCGAGGCGGGGGTGAGCGACTGGGATTCCATCGGCTTTTCCTGGAGCACGACCCGCGCCGCCGGCGGAACGCATTCGTACTGGTCGGGCACCGGCAACAATCGCGAGAGCCGCCTCACGGCGCGCGCCTCCGTCGACGTCGGCGCGAACGACAGTCTGGTCGTCGAGGCGTGGTGGGACCTGGAGCCTTTCTACGACTACTGGTACGCGCAGGCGTCGAGCGACGGCGGCGAGACGTGGACGTCGCTGCAAGGCGACCGTACGAGCGAGGACAATCCGTTCGGCTACAACCAAGGCGCGGGGATCTCGGGTTCGAGCGGCGGCGCCTTCCTCCGCTCGGCCTTCTCGCTCGCGCCCTTCGCGGGCGCGCAGGTCCTGGTGCGATTCCGCTGCGCGACCGACAACGTGAACTTCGGGCAGGGGCTCTACCTCGACAACCTCGACCCGACGGGCCGCTATGCCGGCGTGACGATCACGGACACGGGGCACGCGTCGCCCGAATTCGTCGTCGATCCCAAGCCGTCGACGCCGGTGCAGTTCCAGGTCCGCGCGGTCGACCCCGAAGGGCAAGCGGGCCGCTGGAGCGACCGCGCGAGCTTCGAGCCCGACATCACCGGCGTCGCGTCCGGGGACGTCGTTCGCGGCCGCGACCGTCTCTGGCCGAACGCGCCGAATCCATTCAACCCGCGCACTCGGTTCCGCTTCCGGTTGGCCGCCGGGGCGCCCGGCGCCTTCCGCCTCTCGCTATTCGACGTGTCGGGCCGACTCGTCGCGACCATCGCCTCCGGGCGGGATGGGGGCGCCGGAGGGGAGCGGAGCATCGAATGGAACGCCCGCGACGCCGCGGGTCGCGAACTGGCCAGCGGCGTCTATCTCCTCCGCCTTCAAACGGTTCGCGGATTCCAGGAGCGCAAGATCACGCTGCTCCGCTGAGCCCGCCGCCGGGCTTTCTGGATTGACACCGCCGCCGCCCCGAACGTACCCTGCCGATTCCATTTCCTCCCTTTGTTTTGCGTCGACATTGAAATGGAATTGGCGAGGCATGCTCGGGGTAGAAATGGATGTGGGTGAGGGGGCGCGTTCGGAGCGTCGTAACGACGATGTCTCCGCGCAGTAACTTGACAGGCGGCAGGGTGATGGCTAGGCTCGCGAATGTGAGCCGTAGGATCCGGGCCGAATCGATCCGGCCGCAGGTGGCGGCGCTGGTGGTCGCCCTGGCCGGGATTGCGTCCTGCGGATCGCCGGCGCCCCCACGCCCAGCAAGCCCCCCCGCTCCGATTGTGTTGGCCGGAACCGAATACGCGGCACCGATGCTCCGGGCGCAGATTCTCGCGTTCCGCGAGCTCTACCCGCAGGCCGATTCCATCGTCCTCGAACAGAACGGTTCGGCGGAGGGAATGGAGCGGCTTGTGAACGGAGAGGTGGGCATGGCCCTGTTGATGCGCGATCTGACCGACCCGGAAGTCGAGGCGGCCGTCACCAAGGACGGTCTGCGCTCGTTTCCCATCGCGTGGGACGCCGTCGCCGTCGTCGTGAACCCCGCCTCGCCCATCCAGCAAATCTCCCGCTCCGAGCTGACCGAGATCTTCTCAGGCGCCGTCGACGACTGGGCCGAGTTCGGCTGGAAGGGCGGCGGCTCGATTCTCGCCGTCACCGGCGGGCCCCGTCTCGGACTCTACGCCTTCGGCGAACAGGCCCTTCTCGGCGACTCGTCGTATGCGAAATCGATCTACGCCCTCGACACCGAGGAGGAGATCGCGCGCGTCGTCGCCGAACGCCCGAACGCCATCGCGCTACTCTCCCGACCGTTCGTCTCCGACCGGGTCCGGGCGCTTCGCGTCTCGGCCGCCATCGGATTTCCGTACGTGGCGTTCGAACGGCAGGCCATCTTGGAGCGGCGCTATCCGCTGCTTCGGAGCCTCGCCGTGGCGACACCGATGAAGCCACGCGCCGGCGCGGCCGATTTCGTGACCTTCGTTTCCAGCGTGGATGGGCAGCGCATCGCCGCTCGCCACGGGTTCGCCCCTGCGACCGTTCCCATCCGGATCGTCCGGACCGTAGAGGAGGGAGAGTGAATCTGCTTCGTTCCCGTGTTGCTCTCGTATCGATGCTGGCCGCCCTGGCGCTGACGCTGACGGCGCCCCGGGTCTTCGCGCTCACGTCCGGCGACCTGATCAAGCAGGGGGTTCAGGCGCTGAAGGACGGGAAGGCGGAGAAGGCCCTCGATCTCTTCACGCAGGCCGAGAAGCTCGACCCGAACAGCCCGCGTCCCCACTACTTCATCGCGTCGGCGCTCGAGAAGCTCGGGAAGCCCGACAGCGCGAAGGTCCAATACAACATCGCCCTCTCGAATCAGCCGAAGTATCCCGAGGCGCTGACGGGCCTCGGCAACCTGCTCCGCAAGCAGGGGCAGACCGCCGAAGGCACGGCGAAGCTCGAGGAGGCGGTGAAGTACGGCCCGAAGGATCCGGGCGCGCTCTACTCGCTCGGGCAGGCCTACTTGAAAGACAAGCGCTACGAGGACGCCGAGAAGATCTTCCGGAAGGGAACGCTCCTCAAGCAGGGGCGCGCGCTCTTCCTGGCGGGCACCGCGCTCGCGCTGGAAGGGAAGGGCGAGCTGAAGCCGGCGGAGGAACTCTTCATCCGCGCCCGCGAGACCGATCCGAACAACCTGCGCGTTCGGATGGACCTCGGTGGCTTCTACGATCGGAAGAAGATCCCGGTGTTGGCCGCGCCCGAGTACGGCCGCGCCGCCGAACTCGATCCGATGAACCCGGAAACCCACTTCCTCTACGGCAAGGCGCTCGTCGGCATGAACGAGTTCAACGCCGGCCTCGCCGCCTTCCAGAAGGCGGAGTCGGTCGACTCGACCTACGCGCCGGCCTACCTCGAAGCCGGACGCCTCTTCGCTCGCGCCAAGCGCGCCACCGATGCGGCGGAGAAGTTCCAGAAGTACACGGAACTTCGCCCGGAGGAGTTCACGGGCTACTACGAGCTCGGCAAGGCGCTGAGCGGCAGCCGCGTTCGCGAGGAGCGGATCACCGCCGTCGGCGTGCTCGAGAAGGCCAACGAGATCAAGCCCGACCAGCCCGAGGTGCTCGGCGCGCTCTGCAAGCTCTATACGGAGCAGGGCGCCGATTCCCGCGAGCAGGCCATCGCCGCGTGCGACAAGTACGTGGCGTCGGCCGATTCGATCGAGCCGGCCGAGAAGCTGAAGATCGGCGGACTCTTCGCCGCCATGCCCGACTCGGGCAAGGCGCTTCCGCTCCTGCGCGCCGCCGTCGCCGAGGACAGCACGCTCGCGAAGGACGCCAACTTCCAGATCGGCCTCCTTCTCTTCACCTCGAAGGACTGGGGCGCCGCCGTTCCGTACTTCCGCGCGACGCTCGCCTACGACTCCACGTTCGTCCCGGCCCTCCTGAACCTCGGCCTCTGCCAGTTGCAGGGGGGCGAGAAGTCGGGCGCCATCGAGACCTTCCGCCGGTCGCTCGCGATCAAGCCCGACGACGCGCGGACGCTCATCTGGGTGGGGCAGACGCTCCTGACCATGGAAGCCGATTCGCTGCCGGTCGCGTTCGAGACCTACGAGGCGGCCATCGCGGCCGACTCCACCCGCGCCGACGCGCAGCGCGGCGCGGGGCTCGCGCTCCTCTTGATGGACCGCTGCGGCGACGGCATCACCTATCTCGGCCAGGCCACGGCGATGGACCCCGATCACGTGCAGGGCCACGTATGGCTGGCGCAGGCGTACTCGAAGTGCAAGGATCTCAATCGCGCGAAGGAGGAGTTCAACAAGGCGCTGGAAATCGATCCGACGAACGGACCGGCGTCGACGGGACTCCAGATCATTCGGAATTTCGAAGCGAAACAGCAAGCCCGTCCCGCGGGAGCGACCGGGCCGTAGCTGAAAGCGGCGGATTTGCCGCCGACCACGTCAAGGAGGCACGATGAGTTTGGATGTTCGGACCGTGGGAGACGTGACGATTCTGACCCCCAAGGGCATGCTCTTGGGCGGCAAGGAGACGGACGAACTCCAGTCGAAGATCAAGGAGCTCGCCGAGGCGGGAAATCGCAAGCTCCTCATCAACCTGGGTCAGACGACGTTCATGAACAGCGTCTCGCTGGGCGTCCTCATCGCCGGGCATGCGAACTACTCGAAGCGCGACGCGAAACTGAAGCTCTGCGCGGTGGACAAGAAGATCCAGAGCATCTTCGTCGTGACGAAGCTCTCGCTGGTGTTCGAGGTGTTCGACGAGGAGTCGGAAGCGCTGGGAAGCTTCAAGTAAACGTCGCAAGGCGACGCTCGGGCCGGAAGCCTGGGGTTGCCGGTCCCGCCGGGGTGGCGTATCCTGAGCGGCCGGTCGGCCCCACACACAACCAGTAGGAGGATTCGGCAGTGAAACAGGGTCTCTTCGTTACGATTCTCGCCGTGGTCGCGCTCGCGATCTCGATCGTGATCTACAATTTCCTCCCCGAATACATCAGGCAGGGCGGACCGCTCGTCGCGGGCCTCATCATGCTCTCCATCATGTCGGTCGCCTTCGTGTTCGAGCGGCTCTTCACGCTCTCGCGCGCCAAGGGGAAGGAGCCGGCCCCGGCGTTCATGAAGAAGATCCGCCAGAAGATGGACGCGCTCGACATCGACGGCGCCGCCGAACTCTGCGCGAAGCAGCGCGGGTCGCTGGCGAACGTCCTCCGCGCCGGCTTCGACCGTTACCTGGTCGTCCGCGGCGCCGACATGGATCGCCAGCAGAAGCTGCAGGAAGTTCAGAAGGCCATGGAAGAGGCGAACATGCTCGAAGTTCCGCTTCTCGAGCGGAATCTCATCGCCCTGGCGACGATCGCCTCGATCGCGACGATGGTCGGCCTCCTCGGGACGGTCATCGGGATGATCCGCTCGTTCGCCGCCCTCGGGCACGCGGGCTCCGTCGACGCCGTGAAGCTCGCCGTCGGTATCTCCGAGGCGCTCATCAACACGGCCGGCGGTCTCTTCGTGGCCATCTTCTCGATCGTGCTCTACAACATCTTCACGACCATGATCGACAACTTCAACTACGGCATGGACGAGGCGACGCTGCAGGTCATCGAGGTCCTCGCCATCAAGGAAGCGGGCAAGTAAGTGTCGGCTAAGAAGCTCAAGCGGGTCGGCATCAAGATCGACATGACGCCCATGGTCGACGTCGCCTTCCTGCTCCTGATCTTCTTCATGTCCACGTCGCAGTTCGATCCGCCGCAGAAGGTTCCGATCACGCTCCCGGACAGCCATTCGAATCTCAAGGTGCCCGACTCGGACGTGATGATCCTCGGAATCGACAAGGAATCGAGCCTCTACTGGCAGCTCGGGAAGAACCCGCAGCAGCAGACCGACCTCGCCAGCCTGGAGCAGCTCATCCTCGATCAGCGGCGCCGCAACCCGCGCCTCCGCGTGGCCATCAAGGCGGACAAGGAGAGCGAGTACGGCGTGATGGAAGACGTGATGGCGACCATGCAGAAGACCAATACGATCACGTTCAGTCTCGTCACGGAGTTGGTGAAGAGCCAGAAGTCGGCGCTCCACTAGTCTCCGCTACATCCGAGAGGAAACGCCACCGATGGGTGCCGTAGACACACCAGATTCAGGCGGTAAAAAGAAAAAAGGCGGGCTGAAGAAGCGCGCGCCGAAACGGCTCGGGGTGAAGATCGACATGACCCCGATGGTCGACGTCGCGTTCCTGCTCCTGATCTTCTTCATGTGCACGACCGTCTTCCGGAAGCCCCAGGCGCTGGAGATCAACCTCCCGCCCGATCCGAAGGCGAAGGTCGAGATCGCGGAATCGAACGTCATGACCGTTCGCGCCATCGCGCCGACGGACAAGGCGCGCGGCGATATCCGCGTCTTCTGGTCGATCGCCAAGGACCCGTACAAAGAACAGAACTGGAACGACATGGAGGCGGTCTTCGCGTCGGAAGGGAAGAAGAATCCGAAGCTCGTCGTCCTCGTGAAGATCGACCGGCTGGTGAAGTACAAGTACATGGTGAATCTCATCGATCAGCTGCAGTTCGCCGAGCTGAATCGCTTCTCCCTGGCGCCGCTCGAGGCGAAGGAGAAGGAAGAAGTGGAGAAGCTCTGATGGCGACGGCGACGAGCACGATCGAACGCGTCCCGATGGGCGCGGGAGACCTGAAGCAGAACGCCCCGCGCATGATGCGCAACGGACTCCTCATCTCCTGTGGAATCCACGTGGCGCTGATCGGGATCTACCTCGGAAGCACGATGATCAAGCCGAAGGACGAGGCCGAATACACGGGCCGCGTCATCCGGATGGAGACCCTGCCGCCGCCTCCTCCGCTCTCGGACGCGCCGCCGCCGCCGGTGGTGCCCCAGAACATGGAGGTCGCGAAGCCGACGATCGGTATTCCGACGCCGGTGGCCGACGAACTCGCGCCGGAACAGACGATCATGACGCAGCAGGAAATCGCGGCGTCGATCGCGCCGGTCGGCGTGGGCGGAAGCGGCCGCGATTCCCTCGTGATCGCGGCGACGGACGACCTGCCGAACCAGGGCGAGTTCGTCTATTACGAGGACGAACCCGTTCCGGTCACGACGGTGCAGCCGAACTACCCCGAGTTCGCGCGCGAAGCGCAGATCCAGGGCAAGGTCGTGCTCCACGTGCTCGTGGGCAAGGACGGACGCGTCAAGAACGTGAAAGTCTCGAAGGGCGTCACCGGCTTGAACGAAGCGGCCATGGACGCCGTGAAGCGATGGGTTTTCAAGCCGGCGCTCAGCAACAACAAGCCGGTCGCCGTCTGGGTGGAGGTCCCGGTCGACTTCCACTTCTAGCATTCGCCGCACTCGCCTCCGCCGTGCGGAGGCGCCGGATCCGATTCGATAGTCCCCCCGCCCCTCTCCAGGCCGTCCGCGGACGGCGACGATGCCGGGATGAAACGGGGTGCCTCGTGTCCGGTCTTCTTCGACTCGCTTCCTGCAGCGCCTTCTCTGCGGCCGGGGCCGCCCATCGCGGCGGTCCCGCCGCGAGATCCTCCCCCGGAACACCTTCCGTCGCGCTTCTCCTGTCGGGCGGGCTCCATCTCGCCGCGCTCGCGCTCGTCCTCTTTCTCGCGGCACGGGCGAGAACCGACGAACCCCTGCAATTCGAGATGCGCACGTGGGTCGACCCGGGATTCCGGTTGATTCCCCCGCCGTCGTCCGAGGCCCAATCTCCGGGCTCGGGGCGGAGCGTGGACGATGGCCGGATCGTTCCCACGACCAAGGAGCCGATCACCGAGCAGCCGATCGACGTCTCGACGAATACACGCCTGCCGACGGGCGCCGTGACGGGCGGGGAAGGGCCGACACGCGGCGACGCGCCCGCGGGTCCCACCGGGGAAGCGCCCGCCGTCGTCCAGGCGAGCGATCCGATCACGCCGTACGACGAGCCGCCGGCCACGATCTACGCGCCGGAGCCGGTCTATCCGTCGCTCGCGCT
>DASTSZ010000032.1:0-5266 GCA_035760425.1 Candidatus Eiseniibacteriota bacterium
GGTCGCCGACATCGCCTTCAACGCGTCGATCTTCGTCGCGCTCGCGGCGGCGGGGGCGCTTCCATGGTGGCTCGCCGCGATGGTCTCGACGCGCTACGCGATGCTCATCGGCGGGACGCTCGTGCTCTACGTCTTCCACGGCCCCGTGCGCATCGAGCCGACCCTCTTCGGGAAACTCTCCGGCGTCGTCACGACGTCGGTGGTCGGCCTTCTCCTGCTCGGCCTCGCCACGTGGACCGAGCCGGTTCGCCAGCGCTTCCACGACGTCTTCATCGTCGGACTCGCGGCGCTCTCGCTCGCCACGATCCTGCAAGCCGTCTTCATCGGACTCGCGAACAAGAAGTCGGCCGTTCCCGAACTCGAGGCCGCGCGCTCGAAGAAGGTCGTCGGCGACGTTCGCTGGCCGCGCCGCTAGCACTCCGCTCGGCACGGCATTGCAGAATGCAATGCCGGCGAAGCCCTCTCCCGCTCTCCCAGACCCTCCCCGCTCGATCGTCGGCTAACCACTAAACCAGAACGAGTTACGCGGGTCCATTCGCGTGGTCGCGACGAGCCACGCGGCACGCCTCTTGCCCTCCCAGGGCGGGATAACTCTGTGCAACACAACGGCGCGCCCCGTGCCGATAGCACGAACCGAGGCCATGACGACCACACTCCACTCCACCCAACGAACGGCGCGGCCGTGGCCGCGACGCTCGCGCCGGGCGCTTGCGCGTCTCCTCGCGTGTCTTCACGCGGGCGCGGCGCTGCTCGCCGCCGGGCTCGCGCACGCCGCGGGACCGGGCTCGGGGAGCGCCGCGCTTTCGCCGCTCACCGCCGTCACCGCGGGGTCGAGCGGGTCGTGGGTCGTCACCTACCGCGCCGAAGAGGGCTTTCCGCACGCCACCGGGGGCGCCGTCGACATCGAGATTCCGGCCGGCTGGACGCCTCCGACGCTGACAGTGGGGCAGCCGGGCCAGGTCACCGTTTCGAGCCCGCACGTCTCGTCGGTCACGATCCTCCCGCCGCGCACGATCCGGCTCTTCGTGGGCGAAGCGCCGGCGCAGAAGTTCAACATCGGCGACAGCGTCGTGGTGGTCTACGGCGGCGCCGGCGGCGCGGCCGCGACGGCGTCGAGCACCGCGCCCGCGACGGCGAACTTCCGCGTCTACACCGATCCGAACGTGGGCGACGGCATCACCACGGGCGAGGTGTCGGGCGGCCCGCTCGCCCTGAGCGTCCTACCCGGCCCGTTGGCTTCCGTGCGGATCGAAGACGCGACGGGCGCCGCAGTCGGCGCCTTCACGAGGAGCGCCGACGCCGACACGACGCAGCTCTTCCTCCGCGGCTACGACAGCTTCGGAAACTCCCTCGGCCCTGTCGCCGGCGCGTGGAACGTCGTGGGCGGGATCGGAAGCGTGACGCCGGTCTCGGGAACGAACGTCACCCTGACGCTCACGACCACCGGCGTCGGGCGCGTTTCCGCGGACGCCGGCGGCTTCACCGACACCACCGGGAACATCACCGTCACGTCGGGCGCCTATGCCGCGCTCGAATTCGGCGCCGCGTCCTCGACCACGGCGGGCGGGGCGCTCGCCGTCTCCTCGTCGGCGGTCGACGCCGACGGAAACGTGGTCTCGTCCGGCCCGGGGGCCGGCGCGGCCATTCGCTTCGTGGCCTACGCGGCCGCGACCGGCCCCGCGACCGCCGATCCCGACTTCGTCGACGACACCGCGACGCTGGCCGCGGGCGCCTTCACCGGCGCCGTGACGCCGCGCCGCGCGGGCGACTACTGGATCGCCGCGCGCGACGACGGGAGCGGCTTCGAGTCCCCGCGCCTCTTCGTTTCGGTGGCGGCCGACGCGCCGCACCACCTCGCGCTCGTGCCGGACACGCTCGCGCTCGTCGCCGGCGTGGCGGCGACGCTGACGGTCGAATCGCGCGACCTCTACGAGAATCTCTCGCCCGTCTCGGCCGACGAGGCGCTCGCCCTCTGGACCAATCGCCCGGCGGGAACGTTCCAGGATCTCGGCGGCGGCGCGATCTTCGAGGTCACCATCCCGAACGGCGCCTCCTCGGCGCAGTTCCGTTTCCGCGACACGCAGAGCGTCGCGAGCGGCGGGCGCGTGCGCGCCATCGACACGGGCTTCGCGCCCCCCCATCTCGGCACCGGGGAGGCGACCGTCACGACGGCGGCCGCCGCGCCGGCGGGGAGCGTCGCGCTCACGGCCGCGCCCGACACGCTCGAGGCCGACGGCGCCGCCGTGGCCGCCGTCGTCTCGGGCGTGATGCGGGACGCCTTCGGCAACGCGGTTCCCGCGGGCGTCGCGGTCACGGCGACCGGAACGCTGGTCGCGCCGTCCGGCGACGCGGACGGAGGGACCGCCGGCGTGCAGTGGCTCACCGACGCGGCGGGCGTGGTGAGCGGAACGGTCGTGGCCGGGACCGTGAAGGGAAGCGGCGGCGTCTCGATCGCGTCGATCGCCGGCGCGGCCACCGGCGCCGCGCCGATCGTTCTCCTCGCCGGCGTGCCGGCGGGCGCGATCGCGCTGGCCGCGGCGCCGCCCTCGATTCTCGCGAACGGATCGGCGACGACGACGGTCGGCGCCTCGGGACTCGTCGACGCGAACGGCAATCCCGTCGAGAACGGCGAGCGCTACACGGTGGCCACGGATCTCGGCTCGATCGTCGCCTCGGACGCCGACGCCGGCACGCCCGGAATCCAGATCGCGGCCTCCTCCGGCGCGATCGCGTTCACGCTCCAGAGCGGCACGACGCTCGGGACCGCGAACGTCACCGCGACCTCGGTGCGCGGCGCGGCCGCCGGCTCGACCACGGTCTCGCTTCTGCCGGGGCCCGTCGACGGCGCGACCTCATCGGTCGCCGCCACGTCGCCCGCGCCCGTGGGCCCGGTGGGGAGCGTCCTGACGATCACGCTCCGCGACGCGCAGAATCATCCGCGGAGCGGCGTGGCGTCCGATTCGATCGCCGTCGTCGTGAGCGGCCTCGCCGCCGCCGTCGCCCCCTTGTCGGCCTCGACCGACGCGAACGGCGCGATCGACTTCCGAGTGACGGCCACGCTCGCCGACACCGCCGTCGTCGCCGCGAGCGCGTTCGGCACGCCGATCGCGGCGAGCGCGACCATCGTCTTCACGGCCGGCGCGGTCGACCACTACACGATCGCCGGCCCCACGCCGCCGCTCCTCGCCGGACGCGCCGACACGCTTCGAGTGACCGCGCGCGACGCGTTCGAGAACCCCGCGCCCGCCGCCGACGCCTCGCGGCTCAGCGTGCGGGTGACGGGCGGCGTCGCGACGGTCCCCGACACGGTCTCGTTCGGCGGCGCGCTCGCCACGGTGCCGTTCACGCCGATCGCGGCGTCGCCTCTCACGATCCTGATCCGCGAAGTCGTGCCGCCGCTGCGGAACGCGACCTTCGGACCGGCGGCGGTCGAGCCGGCCGGGCCCTACGCCGTCGACTCGGTCGCGGTCGCATCGCCGACGCTCGCGACGGGCGATTCGACGGCGGTCGAAGTCTGGATCGACGACGCCTACGGCAACCGGCGGCCGGGCGCGGCGGTCGCCGCGTCGCTTCTCGCGGGCGCGGGGAGCGTGGCGCCGGCGGTCGCCGTCACCGACGCCGCGGGGCGCGCCCTCTTCCGGATTCACGCCGGCCCGGCGCCGGGCGCCGTCGCGGTCCGCTTCCTCGCGTCGGCGAGCCCCGCGCCCGACGCGGTTCGCGCCGACACGGCGACGGTCGCGGTCACGGCGGGCGCGGCCGCGTCGATCGAGATCGCGAATGCCACCGGAGGCATCGTGGCGGGCGGGCTCCTGAACATCACGCTCACCCTTCGCGACGCGTTCGGCAATGTGGCGACCGGCGCGACGCCGACGGTCCGGCTTCGCACGTCGACGCCGCAACCCTCGCTCGACAACATCCGCTGGTCCCTCACGGCGGGCGCGAGCGGCGCGCTGGCCGACAGCGCGGCGAGCGACGGCGCGCTCTATCAATTCGCCGCGGGCGATTCGGGCACGGCGGTCGTCGCCGCGCGCGACACGCTGGCCGAAACGATCGTCTTCCGCGTGAGCGGGACCGGACTTCCGCTCGCCGAGACGGCGCCCGTCGCGATTCTTCCCGCGCCGCCGACCCTGATCGCCGTCGTCTCGGGCGACGCGCAGACGGGCGTCGTGGCCGACACGCTCGCGCTCCCGCTTCGCGTTCGGACGCGCGATTCCTTCGGCAATCCGACCCCCGGCGCGGTCGTGCGCTTCACGGTGACCGCCGGCGGCGGGGCGATCGACGCCGTGCTCGGCGGCGGCGCCGACTCCGACGCGATCGCCGACGGAAGCGGCGTGGCGCGCGCCGACGTCTGGCGGCTCGGCACGCTCGCCGGCGCCGCGAACAGCGCGCGCGCCGCGCTCGTCGCGACGCCCTCGTCGTTCGTCGGCTTCAGCGCGACCGCGATCGCCGACACCGCGTCCCTGCTCACGCTGGCGCCCGCGTCGCTCGCGCTCGCGCCGACGCAGACGGCCACCGTTACCGCCGTCGCGCGCGACGCCTATGGCAACGCCGTCGCGGGCGAGCTCCTCACGCTCTTCCTGGCCGGCCCTTCGTTCGGATCGCTCCAGCCGCTCGCGGGCGCGACGAGCGGCGGCCCCGGCTCCCAGAGCGGACTCACCGACGCGCTCGGGCGGGTGGCCGTCCGCTACGCCGCGCCCTCGACCGCGCCGGCCGTCGATTCCATCTACGTCCGCTCGGCGCGCCTCGCCGCGATCGGCATCCGCGCCGCCACGAGCGTCGGGGCGACGACCTCGCTTCGCGTGACCGCCGACTCGCTCGGCTGGATCGCCGGCGCGCCGGTTCGCGTTCGCGTCGTGCCGCTCGACGCGCAGGGGAACACGGTCGTCGGCGACGGCGCGAACGCCGTCATGCGCGCGGTGGCCGGCGTCTCCTTCTCGCCGTCGTCGGGCTCGATGGCGGCCGGCTTCTTCGAGACCTTCGCGACCGCGACCACCGCGGGAACGATCGCGTCGATCGGCGCCGATCGCGCGGGCACCCCCGGCGTCGGCGGCTCGACGGGCCCGGTCGCGGTGCGCCCGTCGTCGCCCGCGGGAACGATTCCGGTCTCGGCGAGCCGCACCACGCTCACCGCCGACGGCCGGAGCCTCGCGACCGTGACGATCGGACCGGTCCTCGACATCTACGGCAACGTGGTCGCCGCGGGGAGCGCGCTCGCGGCGTCGGTGACGTCGGGGAGTCTCGCCTCCGGCTCGGTCGCGACCGACGC
>DASTSZ010000033.1:0-9178 GCA_035760425.1 Candidatus Eiseniibacteriota bacterium
GGCCGCCTCGTTCGCCTCCAAGAGGAGCACGGGATGGCCGCCGAACGCGAACGTCTGGGCGATGCCGTTCCCCATCGTGCCGGCGCCCACGACGAGCACCGGCTTCAGGCCCTGCGCGGTGGCGCTCACGCGGCCTCCACGCTCAAAGCGACCGCGTTTCCGCCGCCGAGGCAGAGGGTGGCGAGGCCCGATTTCTTCTTCATGTCGCGCATGGCGTAGAGGAGCGTCGTGAGGATGCGCGCGCCGCTCGCGCCGATCGGATGGCCGAGCGCGACCGCGCCGCCCCGGACGTTGAGCGTCGCCGGATCCCACTCCAATTCGCGCGCGTCGACGATCGCCTGCGCCGCGAAGGCCTCGTTGGCTTCGATCAGGTCCCAGGCGTTCGTCTTCCGGCCGAGCCGCTCGGCCAGCTTCCGCACCGCGACGACCGGCGCGTAGAAGACGAGTTCGGGGGCGACGCCGCCGGTGGCGTAGCCGTTAATGCGCGCGAGGGGCGTGGAGCCGGTTTTCTTCAGCGCCGCGCCCGACATGACGACCACGGCCGAACCGCCGTCGTTCAGGCCGGGGGCGTTCCCCGCCGTCACCGTGCCGTCCTTCTGGAAGGCCGGACGAAGCTTGCCGAGCGTCTCCATCGTCGTGTCGGGGCGGACCCGCTCGTCGACGAGGAAGGGCTTCGGATCGCCCTTCTTCTGCGGGATGACCACCGGCACGATCTCGTCTTGGAAGGCGTTCGCCGCTTGGGCCTTCGCCGCCTTCTGGTGGCTCTCCATCGAGAAGCGGTCCTGGTCCTCGCGCGTGACGTTGAACTTCTTCGCGATCAGTTCGGCCGCGCTTCCCATGTGGAAGTTGTTGAAGGAGTCCCAGAGCCCGTCGTGGATCATGCCGTCGACGAGTTCGCCGTGTCCGAGCCGGTAGCCGGTGCGGGCCTTCGGGAGGTAGTACGGGACGTTCGACATCGACTCCATGCCGCCCGCCACGATGATGTCGGCGTCGCCGGCGCGAATGGCCTGCGCGGCGAGCATGACGGCCTTCAGACCGGAGCCGCAGACCTTGTTCACGGTCATGGCGGCGACCGTGTTCGGAATGCCGGCGTGGATCATCGCCTGGCGCGCCGGGGCCTGCCCCACGCCCGCCTGAACGACGTTCCCCATGAGAACCTCTTCCACCTGCCCCGGCTCGATGCCGGCGCGGGAGACCGCCTCGCGGATGACGATGGCGCCGAGCTGCGGCGCGCTCATGCCGGCGAGCGTTCCCTGGAACTCGCCGATGGCGGTCCGGCAGGCGCTGACGATGAATGCATCACGATCGGACACGACGAACTCTCCTCTCGATACGGACGCGGGTCCGGGTCAGAGCCCCGGACGGCTCGCGGACTCGCGCAACAGTTCCCGGGCGATGACGAGCATCTGGATCTGCGAGGTGCCCTCGCCGATCTCCATCAGTTTGGCGTCGCGGAAGTAGCGCTCCACCGGGTAGTCGGTCATGTAGCCCGCCCCGCCGTGGATCTGGATCGCGAGGTTGGCGCACTTCATCGCGATCGTCGACGCCTTCAGCTTCGCCATGGCGGCGTGGCGCGTGAAGCGTCCGCCGCGGTCCTTGAAGCGCGCCGTCTGGTAGACCAGAAGGCGCGCCGATTCGACTTCCGTGGCCATCTCCGCCAGGAGGAGCTGGATCGCCTGGAACTCCGCGATCGCCTTCCCGAACTGGCGGCGCTCCTGCGAGTACTTCAACGCCGCGTCGAGGGCGGCCTGCGCGATGCCGACCGACATGGCGCCGATCGAGATCCGCCCGCCGTCGAGCGTCATCATGAACTGCTTGAAGCCCTCTCCTTCGCCGCCGAGCATGTTCTCCGCCGGGATCGACACCTTTTCGAACAGGAGTTCGACGGTGTCGCTCGCGCGGTGGCCGAGCTTCCGCTCCTTCGTGCCGGCCGAGAAGCCGGGCGTCCCCTTCTCGATGATGAAGGAGGAGATGCCCCGCACGCCGACGCCGGGCGTCGTGACCGCCGTGAAGACGGCCGTGCCGCAGACCGAGCCGTTCGTGATGTAGATCTTTCGGCCGTTCACCGTGAATTTCTCGCCGTCCCGCACGGCGCGCGTCTTCGTGCCGCCGGCGTCCGAGCCCGCCTCGGGCTCGGTCAGGCCGAACGCCGCGAGCTTCTCGCCCGAGCAGAGCGCGGGGAGATACTTGCGCTTCTGCGCCTCGGTGCCGAAGCGGTAGATCGGCCAGGTGCCGAGCGAGGTGTGCGCCGCCAGCGTGATGCCGGTGGAGGCGCAGGCGCGCGAGATCTCCTCGACGGCGATGGCGTAGGAGAGCGTGTCGAGGCCCGCGCCGCCGTACTCGGGCGGGAAGACCATCCCGAAGAGGCCCAGCTCCCGCATCTTGTGGATGTTCTCCCACGGGAATTCGCCGGTCTCGTCCGCCTTCGAGGCGCGCGGCGCGATCTCGCCCTGCGCGAATTCGCGGAGCGTGCTCCGAAGGAGCGACTGCTCGTCGGTCAGTTCGTAGAAGTCGATGTCGCTAGCCGCGGTCACGCTCGTCATAGAGCCCCCAAGGCGCCGGTCAAACCGGCATCACCGATACGTCGTCGAGAATGAGGTCGGCTTCCGTCGCGGCGCGCACCTGCTCGACGGTGACGTCGGGCGCGCGCTCCAGCAGGCGGAGCCCCTGCGGAGTCACTTCCATCACGGCGAGGTCGGTGATGATGAGATCGACGACCTTCTTGCCGGTGAGCGGAAGCGTGCACTGCTTCAAGACCTTCGAGGAGCCGTCCTTGGCGGTGTGGAGCATCGTGACGACGACGCGCTTCGCGCCGGCCACGAGATCCATGGCGCCCCCCATCCCCTTCACCATCTTGCCGGGGATCATCCAATTCGCCAGGTTGCCTTCCTGGTCGACTTCCATGGCGCCGAGGATCGTGAGATCGATGTGGCCGCCGCGGATCATGGCGAACGAGTCGGCGCTGGAGAAGAACGAGGCGCCCGGCAGCACGGTCACCGTCTCCTTCCCGGCGTTGATGAGGTCCGGGTCCTCCTCCCCCTCGTAGGGGTAGGGGCCCACGCCGAGGATGCCGTTCTCCGACTGGAGCACGACCTCCATGCCGCTCGGGATGTGATTCGCGACCAGGGTCGGCATGCCGATGCCCAGGTTCACGTAGAAACCGTCCTTAAGCTCCTGCGCCGCCCTTCGGACGATTCGTTCTCTTTTCAATTCGCTTGGGTCCATAGGTCCCCTGGAAGATCGCGTCGATGTAGACGCCGGGCGTGACCACGACGTCGGGGTCGAAGGTCCCGGTCGGAACCAGTTCCTCCACCTCCGCGATGGTGAAAGCGCCCGCCGTCGCCACCATCGGGTTGAAATTCCGCGTCGAACGGCGATAGATGAGATTGCCCGCGTGGTCGCCGCGCCACGCCCGCACGAAGGCGAAGTCGCCCTTGATCGGCATCTCGAGCACGTACTCGCGCCCCTGAATGACGCGCGTCTCCTTCCCCTCGGCGACGAGCGTGCCGACGCCGGTCGGCGTGTAGAAGCCGCCGATGCCCGCGCCGCCGGCGCGGATCCGCTCGGCGAACGTTCCCTGCGGCACCAGCTCCACCTCGAGTTCGCCGCTCAGGAACTGCCGTTCGAACGTCGCGTTCTCGCCGACGTAGGAGGAGATCATCTTCTTGATCTGGCGCGTCTGGAGCAGGAGTCCGAGGCCCCAGTCGTCGATGCCCGCGTTGTTCGAGACGCAGGTGAGTCCCTTCGCCCCCGAATCGCGAAGGGCGACGATCAGGTTCTCGGGAATGCCGCAGAGGCCGAACCCCCCGAGCACGATCGTGGCGCCGTCCTGGATCTTCGCGCGCTCGAGCGCCTCGCGCGCGTCGCGTACGACCTTTCGCATCCCCTTCGCCGCGCTCACGACGCCAGGCCGACCTTTCCGGCGCGGTTCGCCGCCACCCACGCGCGCACGTACTCGATGATGGCGCCCGTGGAGGTCCCGGGGCCGAAGAGTTCCCCGACGCCGAGCTTCCGGAGCGACTCCATGTCCTCCTTGGAGATGATGCCGCCGCCCGTGAGGAGCACGTCGCCGAGTCCGCCGTCGCGCATCAACTGCCAGACGCGCGGGAAGAGCGTCATGTGCGCGCCCGACAGGATCGAGAGCGCCACCACGTCGACGTCTTCCTGGACCGCCGCCTGCACGATCATCTCGGGCGTCTGGTGGAGCCCGGTGTAGATCACTTCGAAGCCGGCGTCGCGCATGGCGCTGGCCACGACCTTCGCGCCGCGGTCGTGTCCGTCCAACCCCGCCTTCGCCACCAGCACCCGGATCTTTCGCGCCATCTGTCGCCTCCTAGAAGACCGCGGGCTCGCGGTAGACGCCGTAAGCCTCGCGGAACAGGTCGCTGATCTCCCCGAGAGTCGCGTGGGCCCGAACCGCGTCGAGGACGAAGGGAACGAGGTTCTTGTCGCTCATGCAGGCGTCGCGGAGCGCCGTCATCGCGGTGGCGTGCGCCGCCGCGTCGCGGGAGGCCTTCACGGCCTTCACGCGCTCCGCCTGCCGGCGCTCGATGTCCGCGTCGATCTTGAGAACCGGAATCGGGAGTTCGTCCTCGTCGGAGGCGAACTTGTTCACGCCGACGATGACGCGCTCGCCCCGCTCCACCTGCTGCTGGAAGCGGTAGGCGGAGTCGGCGATCTCCTTTTGCGGATAGCCCCGCTCCACGGCGGTGATGATCCCGCCCATCTCGTCGATCCGCTTGATATAGGCGAGCGCCTCCGCCTCCATCGTGTCGGTGAGGGCCTCCATGAAGTAGGAGCCGCCGAAGGGATCGACCGTGTTCGCCACGCCCGTCTCGTGCGCCAGGATCTGCTGCGTCCGGAGCGCCACGGTCACGGCCTCCTCGGTCGGAAGCGCGAGCGTTTCGTCCATGGAGTTCGTGTGGAGCGACTGCGTGCCGCCGAGCACGGCGGCGAGCGCCTGGATGGCCACGCGCGCGACGTTGTTGAGCGGCTGCTGCGCGGTGAGCGACACGCCGGCGGTCTGCGCGTGCGTGCGGAGCATCATCGAGCGCGGGTTCTTCGCGCCGAAGCGGTCGCGCATCGTGTTCGCCCAGATGCGCCGCGCCGCGCGGAACTTCGCGATCTCCTCGAAGAAATCGTTGTGCACGTCCCAGAAGAAGGAGAGCCGGGGCGCGAAGTCGTCGACGTCCATGCCCCGCTTCACGCACTCCTCCACGTAGCCGATGCCGTCGGCCAGCGTGAAGGCGAGTTCCTGGGCCGCGGTCGCGCCGGCCTCGCGGATGTGATAGCCGCTGATCGAGATGGAGTTCCACTTCGGCATGTTCGCGGCGCACCACTCGATCATGTCGACGCAGATCTTCACGTGCGGGCGCGGCGGGCAGATCCACTCCTTCTGCGCGATGAACTCCTTCAGCATGTCGGCCTGGATCGTGCCGCCCAGCTGCGAGGGCTTCAGCCCCTGCTTCTCGCCCACCGCCACGTACATCGCCAGGAGCACGATGGCGGGCGCGTTGATCGTCATCGACGTGGTGACCTTGTCGAGCGGGATGCCGCGGAAGAGCGTCTCCATGTCCTCGAGCGTCGAGACCGCGACGCCTTCGCGGCCGACTTCGCCGAGCGACATCGGGTGGTCGGCGTCGTACCCCATGAGGGTCGGCATGTCGAACGCGGTCGAAAGTCCGGTGACGCCCTCGCCCAGGAGGTAGTGGAAGCGCTGGTTCGTGTCCTCGGCGGAGCCGAAGCCGGCGAACTGGCGCATCGTCCAGAGGCGCGTGCGGTAGCCCTCCGGGAAGAGCGCGCGCGTGTAGGGGAACTGGCCCGGCTCGCCCAAGCGCGCCTGGAGATCGTCGCGGCGATCGGCCTCGGTGTAGACGGGCTTCAGCGGGATGCCCGACATCGTCTCGAAGCGCGGCTCGCCCGAGGCGGCGGACGGCGCGGGCGACGCGCCGGCGGCGGGCGCGGCGGGAGCGGGGGCCGGCGACTTAGGAGGCGTTTGCGTTCGACCGTTCGCCATGATGCGTCATCCTTTCGATGAGATCCCGGGCGGCCCGATAGGGCGACGTCCGCCCCGCGACCACGTCCTCGGCGGCTTCGTCGAGGAGCGACTCGAGCCCCTGGCGGCGAAGCCAGGCGTCGAGCAGCCCCTCGCGGACGGCGTGCCGGATGCGCGCGCGCGTCTTCTCGCGGCGGCGCGAGGCGGCCACGTCGGGCCGGCTCGTGTAGTCGCGATGTTCGCGAAGCGCCTGATGGAGCGCCTCGAAGCCGGTGCGCGCCGTCGCCACCGTGCGAACGATCGGCGGCCGCGCGTTCTCCGGACGAAAGGCCAGCGACGCCCGAAGGGCCGCCTCCATCGCGTCCGCGCCGGGGTGATCGGCCTTGTTGAGGACGATCACCTCGGCGATCTCCATCAGCCCCGCCTTCAGCGCCTGGATCGCGTCGCCCGACTCCGGCGTCAGCACGACGATCGTCGTGTCGGACGCCTCCGCCACGTCGAGTTCGCTCTGACCCACGCCCACCGTCTCGACGAGCGTGGTCTGCGAGCCCCACGCGTCGAGGAGTTCGCAGAGTTCGCTCGTCCGCGCCGCGAGGCCGCCGAGACTTCCCCGCGTCGCCATGCTCCGGATGAAGACCTTCGCGTCGGTCGCGTGCTCGTTCATACGCACCCGGTCGCCGAGAATCGCGCCCCCCGTGAACGGGCTCGTCGGATCGACGGCGATGACGCCGACCTGAAGCCCCTCCGCGCGGAGCATCCGCGTGTACTCGGCCACGAGGGTGCTCTTCCCCGCGCCCGGCGGGCCCGTGAATCCGAGCCGCGGCGCCGCGGGACGCTTCCCGTAGAGCGCCTCGAGAATCCCCTCCGCGCCGGCGTCCGCGTTCTCCACCCACGTCATGGCGCGGGCGAGCGCGCGGGCGTCGCCGCCCAGGACCGCCTTCGCGAGGTCGGCGACGGAGTTCGGCGCGCCGGCGGGCGCGTTCAATACTCAATCCCGGCGCGCGACTCGAGCCCCTGACGGTAGTGGTGCTTCACCTCACGCACTTCGCTCACGGTGTCGGCCGCCTCGATCACCGCGGCCGGCGCGCTCCGTCCGGTGGCGATGATGTCCATCCAGCGCGGTCGCGACTTCACGAGTTCGAGCACTTCCGCGGCGGGCGCCAGGTTGAAATCGGCGACCACGTTGATCTCGTCGAGGATGAGGAGGTCGTGCTCCCCCGCCTTGACGATCTCCCACGCCTTGTCGAGGCCGGCGCGCGCCAGCGCGACGTCGCGCGGGTCGAGATTCTTCGGGTCGACGAACGCGTTTCGGCCGAATTGATAGACGTCCACGCCGAGCCGGTCGCGCAGCACCGAGAGTTCGCCGTAGATGCGGCCCTTCATGAACTGGATCACCGCGACGCGAAATCCGTGGCCGAGCGCGCGGAGCGCGCAGCCGAATCCCGACGTCGTCTTCCCCTTGCCGTTCCCGGTGATGACGAGAAAAATCCCGCGGCGGGTTTCGCGACCTTCCGTCGGAAGCGCCGATCCCGATGTAGCGCCGTCAGTTGCAAGGATTTTGCTCATCAAGCCAGGCTACCATTGCGGGGGCCGAGTGTCAATCGAAGCGGCTCCGCCGCCCGCTCCCTGGACGGCTCGTGGCGCCGCTCTCAACTGCTTTCGATGCAACGCCTTCCAACATCGATGCACGGCGCGCGGGACGCGCCGCCTCGAATCGGGTACTCTGGGAGACAAACACGCGGATCATGAAGGGGAGTCCGGCGGGCCGATCGCGAGGCGCGCTGGGCGCACTCGTGTTCCGCTCGCTCGAAGCGCGCGGCTTCGATCCGCACGAAAGGGAGACCTACATGGGTCGTCGGGGCAACCAGACGTTCTTGAAGAATCAGAAGGCCCAGAAGCGCGTGGCGCGCGCGAACGCGAAGCGTGCCGAGAAGCAGGCGAAGCGCGACGACAAGGTGGCGCGCGCGGCGGCCGGCGAACTTCCCTACGGCGCGCCGATCGAGGGCATGGAGCACGGCGATCTTCCGGGGAACGGCGCGGCGCCCGTCGACGGCGAGGAGCCGATCGAAGGGATCGACGATTCGGATGCGGACGACGCCGACGGCGACGACGCGGACGAGGACGCGCCGATCAGCGCCACCGAACACTAGCGCGGCGCGCGGCACGTCCGCCGCGGCGAGACGCGCCCGACGCTAGAACCCCCGCAACAGCGACTCCGCCACGGCGAAGGCGCTCCGCGGCCGCCCCACGCGCCGCGCGTGCTGCTTCATCTCGTCGAGCAATTCCGGCTGATGCAGGAACCGCATGAGACGAAAGTGGAGTTCCTCGTAGTCGTGGACGCGGATCGCCGCGCCCGACTCCTGCAGGAAGTCGCAGTTCCGCTCCTCCTGGCCCGGCAAGGGCCGGAAGACGAGCATCGGCACCCCCACCGCCATCGCCTCGCTGACCGTGAGCCCTCCCGACTTGCTCAAGAGGAGATCGGATGCGGCGAGGAAGAGTTCCACGCGATCGGTGAAGCCGTGGATCTGGATGCGCGCGCGCTCCGACGCGGTCTTCGCCTCGAGCCGAGCGCGCAGCTTCTCGTTCCGCCCCGCGATGACGAGCGCCTGCACGGTCGGCGGCAGTTCCAGCACCACCTCCAGCATCGACTCGATCGGACCCCAGCCGAACCCGCCGCCCATCAGGAGCAGCACCGGGCGCGCCGGGTCGGGATCGAGCCCCAGCTCCCGCCTCGCGTCGGCGGCCGCGATCGGCGTCGCGAACTTCGGATCGATCGGCACGCCCGTCACCTCGATGCGCGATTCCGGAACGAGGCCGGTGTCGATCAACTCCTCCTTCGACGACTCGGCCGCCACGAAGTAGCGGTCCATGCCGCGATGCACCCAGATCGGGTGGATGGCGAAGTCGGTGACGACGGTGGCCACGGGGATCTTCACGCGCCCGCTCTCGCGCCAAGCGGCGAGGACTTCGGAGGGGAGAAACTGCGTGCAGAGGATCGCGTCGGGCCGGAACTGCTGTATGGCGGGGATGTAGCCCGGACTTCCCCAGACCGCGAGCCACGTGCGCAGCTTTTGCCGCCAGGAATCGTAGGGCGGCGCGGCGCGCTTGTAGACCTCGCCCCAGACGCGCGGCGCGCGCACGAGGACGCGGTTGTAGGTCGAGGCGTAGGTGGTTCGCAGGAAG
>DASTSZ010000034.1:0-2098 GCA_035760425.1 Candidatus Eiseniibacteriota bacterium
AGCTCGAGGAGCTGGTGCAGGTTGCCGTGCCTGATGCGGCGGCCGACGGTGTCCGCCCAGACGTCTTCCACTTCGTGTCCGAGCTCGCGGAGGGCGAGGATCGTCTCGAGCTCCGCTCCCGCCGCGCCGGCATTGCGATCCATCGGCACGTTGGCGAGGCACAGGATCCGGAGCGGCGTCATCGCGGCGATCATAACGTCGCGGCGCAGGCGCCGTTCACCTCGGCCGCATGTCGTAGAGAAAGTGGAGGCCCGCCGGCCGGAACAGGCGGTTCAGGAACGGCGACCGGAACTCCATGATCCGGAGTCTGGCTGGATCGACGCGGGGGAGCAGTGCCAGGACGAAGATCCGCGATTCCATGTCTTCCACCCGGAATCCCGCGCGCTCGAGCATGCGCCGGACGCGGAAGTAGAGAAAGAAATTCTCCCGAGGCTGAACGCCGGCTCCGGTGTCGATCGGCTTGCGGCGCACGATCGACCAGGCCCAGGCGATGAGCATCCCGTTGAGGTAGCTCGGTGTGGTGAGGATGCAACGGCCGCCGTCCCGGCAGATGCGCCGGAGCTCGGAGGCCATCTTCGCCGGATGGGGAACGTGCTCGAGACATTCGCAGGAGATCACCAGGTCGAACGCGCCGCTGGGGAGTTTCGTGTCCTCCGCGTCGCCGACGGTGAAGCTCACGTCCACTCCGCTCGCGCGTGCCCGCTCTCTGGCGATGGAGATGGCCTCGGCACTGAAATCGAGCGCCGTGACGTGCGCTCCCTGGCGCGCGAGATGGATCGCGAAATCGCCGCGCCCGCAACCGATCTCGGCGACGTGCAACCCCTGCACCGATCCGAGCCGGCGGAGGACCATCTTGTGCCACGTGGCGTCCGGAGCTCCCTGGGCTCCTTCGCGGGCGGCGAGCTCACGGTGCCAGTCCTCGTAGCGATTGCGGGTGTCCGAGTCCGTCATCCGGAGGGGAGGATACCGGAAGGCAGTTCAGCGGCGGCGGCGGCGTTTTTCGGCCACCCACTCCAGCACGGTCTGCGCGCGATCGACGGAAGCACGCAGCAGGCGCGGCGGCGGCTGGACGCCGGGATTCCGTCCGAGCTCGCGGGCGAGCGCGTTCCAGTCTTTGTCCCAGAGGTCGTCGAGCCAGAAACGGCGCGAGCCGTGCTCGAGGAGCAGGTCCAGCGCCGCGACGTCCTGCCAGTAGGGCCGTTCGTCCTCGATGGTCGTCATGTCGATGCCGCGCTCTTCCCATGCCGTGAACCACTCGCGCGGCGTGGGCTCGACCGGGCCCATCGCGCGGAGCACGCGCTTCGACCAATAGTAGCGGCGGCGCGTGTACAGCGACTTCGTCCCGAACACGTTCTCGATCGCCGCGTACATGCGCATCTTCGCTTTCTGGGCCTCGGGGCGGACGAGCGCATAGTGCAGAAACTTGACGTCGGTCAGGATCAGTTGCTGCGCATCCGGCGGCAGGGGCAGCCGATGACTGTGAATCCGCCGCGGACGATGCTCCGCCACGCCGTCGTCGACGAAGCCGCCGGGGAAGTCGGCCGGCCGCCGCTCGCACTGCCACGGCGATAGGTACAGGTTCGGTTTCTCGAAAAAGATCGCCGTTCCCGGTTTCGCGCCGAGCATCGCCCGCCAGCCGTCCGCGGTCATTGCGTCGGCGGCCAGGACCTCGTCCGCGTCGAGAGCGATCAGAAGGCGCGGCAACGGGACGAGCTCGCGCGCGCTGCGGATCAGCAGTTGTTGCCGGCTGGCCTCGTCATAGTCGGACGAGGAGTTGTCGATCACCGTCACCTTGTCGAACCCGGCGCAGATCTCGAGCCCTCCATCCGTCGACCCCTGGTCGGCGATGATGATCCGATCCGCGAAGACGCTCGTGACCTCCAGGAAGCGCCGGAGGATCCAGGCATCGTTCTTCAGCGGCGTGAGGACGACGATCGCGGGACGGTGGCTCATCGTGATTCGGCAATGCGGATGATGTGGTTTTCCCCCCGCCGGTATCGTTCTCCGGTCAGGCGGGCGGTTGCCTCCGCGAAAATCGTTTCCGCGTCGTCTCCATGGAGCTCGACGATGAACATGCGGACGCGGCCGATCCACGCTC
>DASTSZ010000035.1:0-9471 GCA_035760425.1 Candidatus Eiseniibacteriota bacterium
GGTCCAGGTTCCCTGAATCTTGAGATTGCCCTCGGCGATCGTGATCTTGGGTGCCGCGAGCGTGCCCGCGGCGGGGGAGGTGCTCGAGAGCGTCGTTCCAGCCGGAATGGTGATGTTCGCCATCGGCTTGATCGTCGACCAAATCTCGTCGAAGTCGTACGTCATCGGCGACTGCACCACGCTACCTTCCCCGCCCAGCCCGAGGACGTTGTCCTCCTGGCCGAGATTCAGGGGAACGTCGGAAGTCGGCCCCTGCGTCATGATGCCGGGAACCGGCTTGGCGCCCGTGATCGTGTCGTACGGAGCCGTCATGTTGTGGTCGTGGCCGTCGATCAGGAATGCGTTGCCGTTCGCCTTGAGCGTTCCGCCCGACCAGACCGCGGCGCCGACGTCGAGGAGGGGATAGCGGTACGCCACCGCCTCGATCGTCTTCGCGGCGGTGCCGCGCGCGCCTCGCGCCTCGAGATCGAGCACCGGCGCGCCATAGGTCTGATTTTCGGCGGGCGGCGTGAGCGGATTCGCGTCGTGGTCGCCGAACCGGACCATGTCGCTCCCCTGCGTCTTGAAGTGCACCCGCACGTACGGATACGTGAGCGATTTGTCCAGATCCGGGGCGGCGCTCTTCACCTCGGGGTAGCTCTCGTTCGAGTTGTCGACGTTTCCGTCGCCGTCGTTGTCGAACCCGTCCTTCGCCGTCATGCCGTAGTCGGGGTCGTACTTGCTCATGCCGCTCTCGCTGACCAGGTAGAGCCCCCAGCCCGGCTTCGGCGTCGCGGTCCCCACGTAGGCGGGGTCGCTCGAGTTGTTCATGCGCGCGAGCGCCTCGCTCAAGCCCGCCTCGGCCGCGTACATCGCCTGCGAGGAGGAGAGCTGGTTGCCCGCGATCTGCTTCTCGGACTTCGTCACGGCGACGAACGTGACGCCCGCCGCGGTGAAGAGCATGAGGACGAGCAAGGCGACGACCATGGCGTTTCCCGCGTCGGACGTGCGCCGCGGGCGCCGGGGTTGACCCATCCGTGGATGCTTCATGCGCGTCATGGCCGTCGGCTCCCCTGGTTACGGTACGATGGTGGACGAGTAGGGATTCAGATAGATCACGAGATCGCCCGTGCTCGCGCTCGTGGCGGTTCCCGCGATGACGTCGTTCAGCTTGTCGTCGTCCGGACGGTCCTGCGAGCACTCGAGACGTCCGATGGCCACCGCGTTCACCGAGCCGCCCGCGTTGGCGTCGGCCCATGAGTAGGTGTTCGGGATGATGGCGCTCGACGCCGCGCTCGGATTGCAGAAGAAGATCTGGACGGCCGGAGGCGTCGAACCGCCGGCGCCCGCCGTGCCGACGACGATGTCGGGGTAGTCGTTCGCGGCGTCGAGCGGCCCGACCGCCACCGAAAGGGCCGGCCCGGGGGTCGCCTGCTCGTCGCGGCGCGCCAGGGCGCCGAGGAAACTGCCGCTGCCCTTCCAGAATTCGATCTTGCCGGTGTTCGAGCCGGTCCGCACCGCCGTGATGACGTCGGGGATGCCGTCGGCGTCCATGAGCGCGGTCGCGATGCCGTAGACGGCGCCGCCCGCGGCCACCGAATAGGAGGTCGTGAAGCGGCCATCCGTCACGAGGCCGCCGTAGAAGATGTCCACGTTTCCGTTCGTGTCCGCCGTGTTCGTCTTCGTGCCGCAGACGATGTCGGCGCGGCCGTCCTGGTTCATGTCGGCGATCGAGACGCCGCGCACCTCGCCGCTCGCCGTGTAGACGTCGAGCGACGGCGAGTGCGTGAAGGCGCCCGCACCGTCGCCCCACCAGACCTCGAGTTTGCCCTGGTTCGCGGCGGTCTTCGTGCCGATGACGATGTCGAGCTTGTCGTCGCTGTTGAGGCGGCCGACCGCCACGGCGCGCGCTTCGCCCGTGCCCGGGTTGTCGTAGTACGAGGCGTTCGGGCTCGTGGGATTGCCCACCGCGCCGACCACGCCCGGCGTCTCGCCGAAATTGCCCATCGCCTGGTTCAGCCAGACCTGGACCCGCCCGGTATTCGTGCCGGTCACGACGCCGGTCACGACGTCCGTCGCGCGGTTGTCCGACTTGTCGACGTTCGCCGTCGCGATGGCCGGAATGTCGTACGCCGCGTTGCCCATGTAGTTCTGCGAGGCGCGATAGTAGACGTTGCCGGTGTAGCGATCGGGCTGGCCGTTCCACCAGACGCGGATGTTCGCGACGCCCGACGCCTTCGTGCCGACGATGATGTCGAGATCGTGCTGATCGTCCTTCACGGTGAGCGACCCTTCCTGCGAGTCGTATTCATTCAAGTCGGCGAGGGCGAGCGAAAGGACACGGTCGGTCGGAATATGGATCGGCGGCTGGCTCGGCGGGAGGCCCGTGCCGGTGCCGGTACCCGTGCCGCTTCCCGAGCCCGTGCCGGTGCCGGTCGCGGTCCCGGTGCCCGTCCCCGTGCCGGTGCCCGTGCCGGTGCCCGTTCCCGTGCCCGTCGCGCCGGTGTTCGCCGCGTACGCGGTGTTCGCCTGCGCGAGATAGGGGAAGTTACGCGGCTCGACCGCGGTGCTGACGCTGATCCGGTCGTAGCCGCCCGTCTGGACGTTCTTCTGCCGGGTCTCGGTCACCATGTTCACGCGGATCGACTTCACGGCGCTCGAGACGCCCGGTGCGGGCGGCTTCCCGAGGTCGGCGTCGCTGACCGTCTTGCCGAAGAACGATCCCGCGGGGTCGTTCGAGGTGCCGGCCTTCGTCTCGAGCGCGACGCCCGCGGCGTTGACGTACGAGAAGAGGGGCACGTTCTTGGTCGTGACGTTGTCGGCCGTGCGCTGCGTAAGGCCGTAGGCGACGATCTCGCCCGTGCCGGCCGTCGGGGCCGCCAGCGAGTCGCCGCTGGTGCCCTGCTTCCGCCGAAGCACGTAGTCGTACGGATTCGCGCTCGCGTTCGCCAGCGCGTTCGAGGTGCTCGGGTCGAGGAAGTAGGTGATGACCTCGCCCATGTCGATCTTGCGATTGCCGTTCAGGTCGAGCGCGAAGGTGACGCGGTACTGCGAACCGATCACGACCGACGGCTGCACCGTCGGGTCGACGCCGTAGCCCGCCGAACGAAGCTCGCGCGCGATCAGGTCGGAGCCCGCGCGGGCGTTCTGACTCGCCTCGGCCAGCTCCATGCCGACCTGCTGGGAGCGCTCGCCGCGAACCCAGATCTCGTAGATCGATCCGACCACCAGCGCGAAGAGGAGCACGGCGATCGTCATTTCGATGAGCGTGAAGCCGGCGCTGACGCGCGTTCGTTTGGTGCTCACGGGGTTCACCTCGGGGTTGCGGCGTTCCGTGCCGGTCATCGAGTCACGTAACTCGTCAGGATCGTCGACTGGGCGCCGCGCGCGTCGTTCCACGCCGCCTGCACCAGGACTCGCTTGCACCCGGCCGTCGGAATCGAATCGGTCACGGTCCAGGTCCGGCGGAAGACCGACACGGTGTCGCTCGCGGTCCCCGCCGTCAGCGAGGTGTAGGGCGTGCCGCGAAGCTCCTCGAGCTTCAGCTGGGCCGCCATGAGGCCGGAGGTGATCGTCCGGCTCTCGGACACGCCGCGCGTTCCGGCCGGGATCATCGAGGCGACCGCCAGGATCCCCACCGCCAGGAACGTGAGCGCGAACATCACTTCGATCAAACTGAAGCCGTCCGCGCGGGACTCGCGCGGACTCCGCTTCGCCGTCACACCACGCCGATCGTTCATTGTGCCGTCACCATGCCTGTCGGACGGATCACCGAAAGCGTCTTCTGGTAGCCGTCCGCGTTGGAGAAGATGAGCGTTCCCGACTGGCTGGCGCTCCCGTTGGGCGAAAACGTCAGCGTGTCGGACGCGAAGGTGTTGCCGGGGTCGTTCGTGACGGTGACCCAGCTCGGGATCGGGGCGTTCTCGCCCGTCTTCTCGGTGTTGTCCTTCACGCCGTCGTTGTCGTCGTCGTCCCACCAGAGGATGTTGTCGTTCGCGCCGAGGACGGCGACGTAGTTGTTGTTCTCGGTCACGGCGCGCTGACGGATCACACGGAGACTCGTGGCCATCCGCTCCACGGTTCCCGAGAGCTCCACGCTGCGCAGGAACTTGTTGAGCCCCGGAAGCGCGACGGCCGTGACGATGGAGAAGATCACCAGCACGACCATCAGCTCCATCAGCGTGAACCCGCTGTCGGAGCGTCGCGCCGCGGCTCCCTCTCCCGTGATCGTCGTCATGGATCGAACCTCCAAGTCGTTGTCGTTCAGTCCGGGTTCATAAGGTGGCAATCGCCGTGCCAGCCGGAAGCCCTTGTCGGGAAGCGCGAGAAGGCGGGGCGGCGCCCCCCGTTGCGCCATCTTTCGCGGCGCCTTGGCTCGATCGAGCCAGCGGCGGGCCGGGCGTTCGCGCTCGTACGCGCGTGCAGGTTGCACGCGCTACGGAAGGAGCGCCCGGTACCAGGACCCGAGGGTGTCGCCGAAGAGAAGGAGCACGACGGCCGCCGGCGCGAGAAAGGTCCCGAACGGAATGGCGGTGCGCCGATTCCCCTCGCCCTTCGCGATGAGCGCGGCGCCGAAGACGGAGCCGGCCAGCGAGGCGAGGAAGATGGCGCCGAATACGCCGCCGGTGCCCAGAAACGCGCCCATCATGGCGGCCAATTTCACGTCGCCGCCGCCCATGCCGGGAACGCCGGTCGCCTTCTCGTACGCGGCGCCGACGAGCCAGAGACTCGCCCCGCCCGCGACCGCGCCGACGAGCGCGCCGGTGAACCCCGGAGGTCCGAAGAGGCTCGCCGCGAGGCCGACGCCGACGCCGGGAATCGTGACGACGTCGGGAATCGTCCGCGTGTCGAGGTCGATCCACGCGACCGCGAGAAGCGCGAGCAGGAACGCCGCGTGCGGCACGAGGAGGCCGGGATGCGTGGCCCGGCCGGCCAGGAGCGCGAGGAGCACGCCCGCCGTCAGTTCCACGACCGGGTAGCGCCAGTGGATCTTCTTCTTGCAGTGCCGGCAGCGCCCCTTCAGAAGGAGATAGGAGAGCACCGGGATATTGTCGTGCGGCGCGATCGCGTGCTTGCAGCGCGGGCAGCGCGAGCGGGGATGGACGACCGACTCCCCTTTCGGCAGGCGCGCGATCACGACGTTCAGGAACGAGCCGAGCGCGAGCCCGACGAGAAACGCGGCCAGCTGGACGAAGTATGCGGGCGTCATCTCAGGAATCCCCCTGGCCCTCGAGCCGTTTCAGTTCGCGGCGCGCGACTTCCTGCATGTACTTGTTGCCGGTCGCTTCGATCCGCTTCCAGAGCAGGATCGCCATGCCGGCGTTCCCCGCGCGCTGGTTCGTGAACGCGGCGAACCGCTCCACGTAGTCCGGGTGCCCCGGCAGCCGGCTCGCGCGCGTGAAGTAGCGCGCCGCCGCGTGGTAATCCTTCGTGCCGACGTAGTGAAGGAAGCCCGTCTCGAACGCCAGCCGCCAGTCCTCCGGATTCGCGCGCATGCCACGCTCGAGCAGCTCGAGCCCGCGCTGCGGCTGGTGGAGCTCCTGCGCGAGCACGAACGCGCCGAAGACGTAGGCCTCGGTGAATCGCGGGTCGAGTTCCGCCACGATCCCCATGACGTGACCGATCATGTCGTAGCGCTGATCGCTCAGGCGGTGCTCGCCGTAGTACTGGATGGCGCGGAGCCACGCGATGTCGGCCGCCGCCGTCTCGTACCCCACCGCCGCCTGGCGGACCCAGACGCCGGAGGGGTAATAGAGGAGTTCGTCGACCGACGGTCCGGCGCGGCGCGCCCGGTAGGAGCCCTGCAGCGCGCCCGCCGAGGCGAGCAGCGCGATCGAGAGCGCCAGCGCCGCGGCGAGCCCCGCGCGGCCCCGGAGCGCGTTCATCGGAACTCCCTCCGCTCGAAGATGGCGCCCGCGGCGACGAGGAGCGCGATCATGTAGAGGAGACCGTACGCCGCGGCGAAGGCGAGCCGCTCGGGCGCCACGGCGATTCCGTGCACGACCTGGCCCCGCGCGTTGAAGACGCCGAGGTGCGGCAGGAGCCAGTAGACCGCCTCCGTCGTTCGCGCGATCCAGGGCGCCGCGCCTTGCGTCGCGAAGTAGAGGAGGTCGTCCGCGAAGTGTCCCGCCACGATCGTCGCCAGCGTGAAGAAGGCCGTGAGCGCGGGCGTGGTGAAGGACGAGAAGAAGACGACGACCGCCGTGATCACCCCCAGTTCGACGACCGTCAGGGCCAGAGAACCGAGAAGGAGCCACGGCGTATCTCGATAGGCCACGGCGAGTAGCGCGAGAACCATGGCGGTCATTCCCGCCAGGAGCGCCGCCGACGTCACCCAGAGTCCGAGGAATTTCCCGAGCAGGAACTCGCTCCGCCGAATCGGCTTCGCCATGACGGCGTAGATCGTCCGGCGCTCGAGCTCCTTGTGGAGGAGATTCGAGCCGAGCATCACGGCGAGGAGGGTCGCGAGGATCGACGATCCGGCGAGGCCGAAGTCGGTCACGACCTTCCGCCCTTCCCCGAGCGCGATCGGCGAGAGGACCTGCGAGCCCGCCACGAGGCCCACGCCGAAGAGCGCGAGGACGAGGACCATGCGCTGCCGGACGACTTCGCGCACGGTGTTCCGCGCGATGGCGACGGCGCCGGTCACGACGCGGCCCCCGCGTTTTCGCCGCGCTCGAGCACGCGGACGAAGTGCTCCTCCAGCGTTTCGCGCCGCGCTTCGACGGAATGGACGAACACGTTCGCGTCGACGAGCGTCTTGAGCGCGCGCTGGAGCGACTCGCCGTCCGGCACGCGCACGACCGTTCGCGATCCGAGCCGCTCCGACGCGTACCCCGCGTCGCGGAACGAGGCGAGCGCGCCGTCGGGCAGGCGATCGACGGCGATCTCCCACTCCCGAACGCCGCTCGCCAGGAGCGACGAGACGGCCCCGACCTCGACCATGGCGCCCTGCTTCATGATGCCGACTCGGTTGCAGATCGACTCGGTCTCGGCGAGCACGTGGCTGCTCATGAGGATCGTGACGCCGCGCGCCCGCTGCTCGCGCAGGAGCGACTTCACCTCGGCGCGCCCGACGGGGTCGAGCCCCGACATCGGCTCGTCGAGGATCAGGAGCGTCGGCTCGTTGATGAGCGCCTGCGCGAGTCCGACGCGCTGCGTCATCCCTTTCGAGAACTTGCGAAGCGGCTTCCGCGCGTGCGACGCGAGGCCCAGCCGCTCGAGCAGGTCGGCGGCGCGGCGGCGGCGCACCTGCGCCGGAATGCCGAAGAGCGCGCCCGATAGATCGAGGTACTCGACGGGCGTGAGGTGATCGTAGAAGCAGGGATTCTCGGGCAGGTAGCCGAGCTTGCGCCGCGCCGCCGGGTCGCTCGGGTCGCGACCGTCCAGCCGCACGACGCCCTCGCTCGGACGAACGAGGCCGAGGATCATCTTGATCGTCGTCGTCTTGCCGGCGCCGTTCGGCCCGAGGAGGCCGAAGATCTCGCCGCGCTCGAGTTCGAGCGTGACGTCGCGCACCGCCGTGAAGGGCTTGAGGGTCATCGGGTCCCGGTAGGTCTTCCGGAGGCCCTCGAGCCGAAGGAGCGGCAGCGCGGGCACGGCGTGCATGGAACGGTCGCCGTCCGTGCCGGGCCCCTGCGTGCGAAGCGTGTCACGAATCGTGGACATGGCGTTGCGAGTCCTCCTGGACGCTTTCATGGAGCGGAACCACTGCGGCCAATGCAGAGAATGTGCCACCGCCAGGCGGGCCCGTTCCGGCGTCCCCGAAGGGAAAACGACGAGGGCGGCGGGCCCGGTGGACCGGAACCTGCCGCCCCGTCTTCAGCCGATGCGAAACGTTTAGCCGTTGGTCAGCGAGAGCGGGAGAAGCGCCGTCTTGCCGAAGCCCTGGATCGTGTAGCCGGTCGTCGCGACCGCCGACGTGCCGATGATGCCCGACGCCGCCGGGGCGACCCACGTCCACGCATCACGAGCGCCCGAGAACGGATTCACCGGGTAGACGCCGCCAGGCATGTTCGCGAGCACGGCCGCGTTGCTGGCCGCGAGCGGATAGGTGCCGCTGTTCTTGACGGCGAAGTCCTCGATCGCGAGCTGGAAGCTGTGCATGTTGGCCTTGACGCTGCCCTCACGCGCGCGGTCCTGCATGGCGACGAAGTTCGGAATCGCGATGGCCGCGAGGATACCGATGATGACGACCACGATCATGAGCTCGATGAGGGTGAAGCCCTTCTCGTTGCGGATCATTTGAGACTCCTTGAGGTTCAGGTTCATTGCGTGTCGCGACGTCCGCGTCACGTGCTCGTCTTAACCGTTGGTGAGCGAGAGCGGCAGGAGCGCCGTCTTGCCGAAGCCCTGAATCGTGTAGCCGGTCGTCGCGACCGCCGACGTGCCGATGATGCCCGACGCCGCCGGAGCGACCCACGTCCACGCATCACGAGCGCCCGAGAACGGATTCACCGGGTAGACGCCGCCCGGCATGTTCGCGAGAACGGCCGCGTTGTCCGCCGCGACCGGGTACGTGCCGCTGGCCTTCACGGCGAAGTCTTCGATCGCGAGCTGGAAGCTGTGCATGTTGGCCTTGACGCTGCCCTCACGCGCGCGGTCCTGCATGGCGACGAAGTTCGGAATCGCAATCGCGGCGAGAATGCCGATGATCACGACCACGATCATGAGCTCGATGAGCGTGAAGCCCTTGCTGTTCTTAAGCATGGTACCTACCTCCGGGTTTGGGTTACGAGACGAACCGCGCGTTTTCATCATTCTCCCCTTCATCAACCGTTGCTCAGCGTGAGCGGGATGAGCGCGCTCTTGCCGAAGCCTCGAATCGTGTAACCGACCGTCGTGACCGGATTCGCGCCGAAGACGCCGCTGGCCGCGGGATCCGCGCCCCACGTCGGCGGCGAGATCGCTCCCGAGAACGGATTGCGGGGCCAGTTGCCGCTCGGCAGGTTCGCCTGAACCGCCGCCGCGTCGGCGCCCACCGGGTACTGGCCGGTGTTCCGGACCGCGAAGTCCTCGATCGCGAGCTGGAACGTGTGCATGTTCTCCGCCAGATCCGACTCCTTGGCTCGATCGAGCATCGAGACGAAGTTCGGCATCGCGATCGCTGCGAGAATCCCGATGATCACGACCACGACCATCAACTCGATGAGAGTGAATCCCTGCTCTCGGCTCCGCACGATCCTCGATCTCCTTCGCCGTTCGCCTTCCATGCACTCCACGCGTTCCCTCGCGTCCTACGCCGATAGAGCAAAGCAACGCGTGTGCCAACCCGCGCCGCGCGCGCCGGAACGCGCCCAATCCCATGAAGCCGCGCACGTTCGCGCGGGAGGGCCCGCGCGGCCCGCGCCCCGCGAACCGCGTTTCGACGCGATCCCGTGGCAGGAAGCAAGTCGGCCGCCTCGGATCGCGCAACTTGCAAGACGCGACGCGAAGGCGGCCAAAATGCAACCGGGGCGGATCGAAGTCCGATCAGTCGTCGACGAGCGCCTC
>DASTSZ010000036.1:0-5454 GCA_035760425.1 Candidatus Eiseniibacteriota bacterium
AATGGGAGTTCCTGGCGCAGGAAGAGGAGCGCCAGCTCCGTCAGCGGGCTTCGAAGTCCCGGCCCGAAGAGGATGCCGGGGCTGACCACCATCGTCCGGAGCACGTCGGGCCTGTTCGCCTCGAGCGTCGCCGACTCCGACTCCATCATCATGCGCACGTAGGCCGATTCGTACTCCGCCGGCGGCGGCGTCGCCTCGTCGACGGCCTCACCGTCGCCCCGCTCCTGCACGGTCCCCGCGTACCCCACCAGCGCGAAGCTCCGGGCGCCCGCGCTCTCGGCCTCGTGAAGTACGGCCTCCGTTCCCTCGACGTGGATGCGGCGCTGGCGATCCCGATCGAGCGCGCCGAATCCGGGGCGCCCGGCCGCGTGCAGCACGGCGTCGCAGCCGTCGGCCGCGCCGCGAAGGGTCGCGGAGACGAGCACGTCGCCGCGACGCTCCTCGACCGGGGCGCCGTCGGGGATCCACGAGGGGCGCCTGCGATGGACGAGAACGCGCACGGAGATGCCGGCGGCGAGAAGGGCGGGACCGACGATGCCGCCGATCGCGCCGCTCGCGCCGGTGAGGAGGACTCGCTGTGGGCGGGACGCAGGTCGCATGGTTCGTGGCGGGGCGGCGAGAACCGCCCGCTCGCCGCGCACTCTAGCGATCCGCGCGCCTCCGCGGAAGCCGGATTCCGCAATTCTCGACCCCCCGACGACCGCGCGATACGCAGTCGGCGGCGTTGCGAACGGCGCGTTTCGCGGCGCGGCACGCGGTCCGATCGAGCCGCGCCGGGACCACTCGCGTCGGCCTGCCGCCGACAAGCCCCCCGACCGTGCCGCCTGCGAGCCCCCCAAGTCCAATGAGCGGAGCCGCTTCGGGGCGAGGGCTCGCCGTCATTGCAAAATGCTCGACGCAAACGGCACGCCGCCTGCACGGGCAGCAGCCGTCAGGTCCGTGTCCGAGCCGCCTCCATCAGGCCGTTCGGAACGTTGGGGGATGACGCCGCGCGGCCGTGCGCCGCCGGCGATTCGTTTCACGACCTAAAGTTCGACAACCGATTTTACGGAGGTGACGCCGTGCGCCACACGCGACGCGGAGCGTGGCTCGTTCTCGGGCTCCTGCTCCTCACGCAGACGATTTTCGCGTCGACCGCCGCCGCGGGTCCGTTTACTCGTCTCCAGGTGCTCATGCCTGGCGAGAGCGCGGCCCCGGGCACGGCGAGCGGCAAGACGGGCACGCCGCGCGCGCAGGTCTCGGGGATCCCGTTCACCGTGACCGTTCGCGCCTGCGACGACACGTGGGCGACCGTCACGAGCGTCACCCACGCCGTCAAGATCCTCTCCTCCGACGCGAGCGCCACGCTTCCGGCCATCGCGTCGCTGAGTTCGGGGACGGGCTCCTACCAGGTCACGTTCAACGCGGCCGGTAACTTCCAAGTCTTCGCGCACGACGAGGCGGACGGGACGATTCCGGACGCCGCGTCGGCGACGGTCGCGTCGCAGGTCCTCGCGAGCTTCGTCTTCCCGACGATCTCCCAGAAGCACCAGTACGCCGGCGTTCCGCTCGCCACGACGATCACGGCGAAGAACCCGAACGGCGTCACGGTGACGGGCTTCAACGGCACGGTCGACCTTCGTGAGGTCACCTCGTTCGGCGAAGGCCGCACGAGCCCCACGTCGGTCACGTTCACGAACGGCGTCTGGAGCGGCAACATCACGATGTACCGCGCCGACGAGACGAACATCAATCGCGGCAACGTGAACCTCATCGCGCAACTGCCCGCGAACCCGTCGGTGAACGGCAGCAGCGATCCGTTCCTCGTTCACCCCGGCACGGTCAACCGTCTCCAGATCATCGTCCCGGGCCAGACGCCCCTTCCGGGCAGCGTCTCCGGGTACACCGGCTCGCCGGCCACGCAGGGCGCGGGCACCGGTTTCACGGTCACGGTCTACGCCACCGATACGTGGTGGAACGTCGGCCCGAGTTCCGCCACGGTGAGCTTCAGCTCGAGCGACGGCGCCGCGACCAACGCGCCGAGCGGCGCGCTCGTGAACGGCGTCCGCCAGGTCACGGAGACCCTGAACACGGTCGGAACGCAGACGGTCACGGCCTCGGCCAGCGGCCTCACGTCGTCCACCTCGCCGCCGATCTCGGTCATCCCGTCCTCGGCGCATCACTTCTCCATCAATACCATCACGGGGCCGCTCACGGCCGGCGTGCCGGTCGTCGTGACCGTCCGCGCCGTGGACGCGAGCAACAACACGGTCCCCAACTACGCGGGCGACGCGACGCTCTCGGCGAATACCGGCCTCGGCAGCATCTCCCCGACGCAGATCACGTTCGCGGCCGGCGTCTGGACCGGTCCGGTCACGTTCTTCGGCGCGGGCGGCGCGGTTTCGCTCACCTGTTCCGACTTCTCGGCGCCGCCGAAGCTCGGCACCAGCAACTCGTTCACGGTCAACCCGGGTCCGTTCTACGGACTCCAGGTGCTCGTCCCCGGTGAGTCCGCGCAGGGCGGCACGGGCGACGGCAAGACCGGCACGCCGACCGGGCAGACGGCGGGCACGCCCTTCACCATCACGATCCGCGCCGTCGACCAGTATTGGAACTTGGTCTCCGGCGTGAACGACACGGTGGATCTCTCGAGCACGGACGCGTTCGCGACCATGCCGGCGACGACCACCCTTTCGAACGGCCTTCGCCTGCAGCAGGTGACGCTGTTCAAGGTGGGCGCGCAGACGATCACCGCCAGCGACGCGACCAACGGCTCGATCCAGGACGACACGTCGAGCCCGATCCCGGTCACGGGCGGCGCCTTCTCCAAGGTCCTCATCCTCGCGCCGGGCGAATCGCCCGCGCCGGGCACGGTCAGCGGCCGCACCGGGACCGCGACCGATCAGTCGATCAACTACTCCTTCACGGTCACCGCGCTCGCCACCGACGCCTGGTGGAATCCGGTGACCGGCGTGACGGACGTGGTGCAGATCACGAGCAACGATCCGCTCGCCACGCTGCCGCCGAACACGGCGATGGTGGACGGGCGCGCCGACATGAGCGTTCGTCTGGCGACGGGCGGCTTCCAGCAGATCTCGGTGAACGACGTGACGAACCCGTCCAAGACGGGCAGCACGACGCAGGTTCGCGCCATCTCGAGCGGCTTCCACCTCGAGGCCTCGGTCACGCCGGCGACGGCGCGGGCGGGCGAGCCCTTCACGCTGACGGTGAAGGTCACGAACGACGCGGGCAGTGTCATCCAGGAGATCAACTCCTTCGTCACGGTCGAGGTGCAGAACGCCTCGTCGCAGGCGGCGGGACGCGGCGCGCTTCTCACGACGCAGTTCCAGCTCCTGCAGGGCCAGCGCTCGGTCTCGCAGACCTACACCTTCGCGGAGCCGATCGTGATGGTGGTCCGCGACGACGCGGGCAACGCCCCGGGCGTCACCGGCGTCATCGACATCACGCCGGGCCAGCCGGCGGCCATCCGCCTCACGAGCAATCCGCCGTGGGTCGGCGGCAACAAGCATGCGCTCATCACGGCGCGCGTGGTCGACGCCTTCGAGAACGGCGTTCCCGCCCAGCCGGTCTTCTTCTCGCAGCTCTCGGGCACGGGCACGACGTCGCCGATGGACACGCTCTCCGACGCGAGCGGCAACGCGCGCGCCGACTTCCTGGCGCCGCGTCAGCCCGAACACAACGTCATCCGGGCCACCTCGGGCCCGCTCCAGCAGGATCTCGATCTCGAAGTCGCGTTCGTCGATCCGACCGCCGCGGGCGGTTACGTGACGAACTACCCCAATCCGTTCCATCCGCCCACGGAAGCGACCACGATCGCCTACAAGCTGGACGATCTGGCGACGGTCACGATCCGGATCTACACGCAGTCGGGCGACCTGGTGAAGCGGATGGTGCTCGACCGCGGCACGCCGGGCGGCTCCGCGGGGCTCAATGAAGTTCTCTGGGACGGCAAGAACGGCAAGGGCATCGTCGTCGCCAGTGGCGGTTATGTCGCGTTGATCGAGGCCCAGGGAACGGGCGAAACCATGCACGTCATCCGCCGCAAGATCGCGGTGGTCCGTTAGGCGAGGAGGGAGAGCAATGTACCGCACGCATCGCCATATCGCGGCCGCCCTGGCGGTCACGCTGTGCCTGGCCGGCGCCGCTTCGGCGCGCGCCGCCGATGAAACGGGAGGCACGCCCGGCGGCTGGTTGTCGTCCTACGTCACCGCTCGCGCGCTCGGTCTGGGAGGCGCCTACGTCGGCGCCGCGGACGACGCCGCGTCGGTCGTCTGGAATCCGGCCGGCCTCGCCATGCTCGTCCCGAACGAAGTCCGGTTCGAGACGGCCCGGCTCTTCGAGGACACGTCGGTCAACTCGTTCAACTTCGCCGTGCCCGGGAACAAGCTCCCGAGCTTCGGCCTCAGCATCGTCACGCTGCAGTCGGGCGCGTTCGAGCGGACCAACGCCATGAACGACCCGCTCGGCGATTTCAAGGAGGGCGAGACGGCGTATCTGTTCACCGTCGCCCGGAACATCAATCCGCGCCTCGCGCTCGGCACGAACGTGAAGCTCGTCCGCCAGACGGTGGAGGACTTCAACGCCGGCGGCGTCGGCTTCGACATCGGCGCCGTCTACGACGTGACGCCGAATCTGCGGATCGGCGGCTCGGTTCTGAACCTGGGCGGCCCGAATCTCACGCTTCGCGACACGAAGGAAACCTATCCGGTGGAATTCCGCGGCGGCTTCGCGGCCACCCTCTTCAACGGGCGCGGGCTCCTCACGGCCGAGCTCGATCAGGCGGAAGGCCCCGGCCTTCGCGTGCACGGCGGCTCGGAGTACTGGGTGCAGCCGATGCTCGCGCTCCGCGTCGGCTACAACGACCAGAGCCCCGGCGGCGGTCTCTCGTACCGCTTCAGCGGCAAGTACCAGTTCGACTACGGCGTGCTCGACCATCCGCTCGGCCTCACGCACCGGATCGGTCTCTCGTACCGCTTCGGCGGCTTCTTCGCCTCCGCGAAGGCGTCGCCCGAGGTCTTCTCGCCCACCGGCGAGCGGGCCGTCACGAAGATCTCTCTGAACGCGCGCACGAAGTCGGAACCCGATTCGTGGTCGCTGACGGTGGTGAACAAGAGCGACGAGAAGGTCCGCGAGTTCGGCGGCAAGGGACAGCCTCCGGCGCACCTCCTCTGGGACGGCAAGGACGAAACCGGCCTGCCGCTTCCGGACGGCGTCTATCGCTATACGCTCGAAGTGCGCGACGCCGACGGCCGCGCCATCGAGAGCCGCACGCAGACCGTCGAGATCTCTACGGGCGGCCCGCAGGGTGCCGTGCCGGTCATTCCGGTCCAGTAGGCGCGGGGGTCTCGAGCCATGAACCAGACGCAGGGCCGCAACGACATGCCGCGAGGCGCTCGGGGACCGAATCGGTCCCCGCGCCTTCGCTTCAACGCCTGGCTCCTGACGGCCGGCGCC
>DASTSZ010000037.1:0-2751 GCA_035760425.1 Candidatus Eiseniibacteriota bacterium
CCTCTGTCTCGCCGCGAGTTCGCGAAACGCTCGGCCTTCCTGGCCGGTGGCACGCTGCTCGCCCCGGGGTTCCGCTTCAGCGTCGGAAGTCGTCCCGTCCTGTCGGACGAGGTGCTCGGCCACGGCAACTTCCGCTACCGCGCCGAGATCGGGTGGGGGAAGGCGGATCAGTCGCGCACTCCGGTCAACAACTGTCACGAGATGGTGATGGACTCGCGGGGCCGACTGATCATGGCCACCGACGAGCCCAGGAACAACGTCATCGTGTACGACAGGTCGGGCCGACTTCTGAGCAGCTGGGGTACGGAGTTCCCCGGCGCGCACGGCCTCACGCTGTGGAATGCCGGCGGCGAGGAGTTTCTGCTCATCACCGATCCGCCCGCGGGAAAGGTCGCGAAGACGACGCTCGACGGCCGGATCCTGATGACCCTGCCGCATCCCCTGTCCATCGGGGTCTACGGCGAGAAGGACGCGTACCGCCCGACCGAGACGGCGGTCGGCCCGAACGGCGACATCTACGTCGCCGACGGCTACGGCTCCCAGTGGATCCTGCAGTTCGACCAGACCGGCAGCTTCATCCGCAGGTTCGGCGGCCGCGGCACCGGCGACGACCAGCTCGAGACGGCGCACGGCGTCGCCATCGACACGCGCCGTGGAGGAACCCCGACCCTCCTGGTCACGTCCCGCGTGCACAACTCCTTCAAGAAGTTCACGCTGGACGGCAAGTACCTCTCGACGATCTTCCTGCCGGGCGCCTTCGTCTGCCGTGCGGTCATCGACGGCAGGAATCTCTACTCGGGCGTCTGCTGGTCCCGGCTGCGCTACCTGAACCAGACCGACAACTCCGGCTTCGTCACCATCCTCGATCAGCACGATCGGGTGGTCTCGAATCCCGGAGGGCACGCGCCGGTGTACGAGAACGGGAAGCTTCAGTTGATGGTACAGAAGACCCCCGTCTTCAAGCACTGCCACGACGTGTGCGTCGACGCCGACGACGACCTCTACGTCTGCCAGTGGAACGCGAACAAGACCCAGCCGGTCAAGTTGCACCGCGTCTGATGCAGCGCTCTCGCTATCTGTTGATCGCCGGTGTCGCCGCCTTCGGGCTGGTCTCCGCCGGAACGGCCGCCGGATTCTGGCCGGGCCAGAAGCAGGTGGACTTCAACCATGAAGTTCGCCCGATCCTGAACGGCAAGTGCATCACCTGTCACGGCGGGGTGAAACAGGCTGGCGGATTTTCGGTGCTCTTCCGCGAGGACGCGCTCGGCAAAGCCAAGTCTGGACGGTTCGGGATCGTTCCGGGCGATCCCGACGCCAGCGAAGTGATCCGCCGCGTCACGCATCCGGACCCGGCGCAGCGCATGCCGCGGCACGGCAAGCCGCTCTCCTCGGAAGAGATCTCGACGCTTCGTCGCTGGATCTCCCAGGGTGCGAAGTGGCAGGATCACTGGGCGTACATCAAGCCCGTCGCTCCCGCCCTGCCTGAAGTCTCCGACGCGAGGTGGGGCCGCAACGGGATCGACCGATTCGTGCTCGCCCGCCTGGACAGGGAGAAGCTGAAGCCGAGCGGCCCCGCGTCGTGCGACGTGCTGATTCGCCGGGTCAGCCTGGACCTGATCGGACTTCCTCCGACCGCGGAGGAGGCCGCGGCCTTCTGCCGCGATCCATCCGAGAAGGCGTACCAGCAGGTCGTCGAGCGCCTGCTCGCCTCGCCGAGGTATGGGGAGCACTGGGCGGCGATGTGGCTCGACCTCTCCCGCTACGCCGACACCCGTGGGTACGAGCGGGACTTTCACCGCGCGATCTGGCGCTACCGCGACTGGCTCATCGACTCGTTCAACCGGGATCTCCCCTTCGATCGCTTCACGACGGAGCAGATCGCCGGTGACCTGATCCCCGGCGCCACCGACGAGCAGGTGCTGGCGACGGCGTTCCATCGCAACACGATGACGAACGACGAAGGCGGCACCTCGGACGAGGAGTTCCGCACCGTCGCGGTGCTCGACCGAGTGAACACCACCTGGGAAGTGTGGCAGGGAACGACGATGTCGTGCGTGCAGTGCCACAGCCACCCGTACGACCCGTTCCGTCACAAGGACTACTACCGCCAGGTCGCGTTCTTCAACAATACCGCCGACGCCGACTGGAACATCGAGCACCCGAACCTTCCGACCTACGCTCCTGCCGACCAGGCGCGCCTCCGCTCGCTGCTCATCCGGCTCGATTCACTCGGCGCTCGCGGCGACCGGCGTCCATTGCACTCGATCATGGCGCACATGGAGGCGACGCTCTACCCGCGTGGCCGGATCGCGGCGGCGAGCTTCGCCGAATCGAAGGCCAATGGGGGAGAGAACGAGGCGGTCAGCCCCAACCTCGAGCGCGGCTCCTACGTCCGGTACGCGCAGGTCGATCTGACCGGCATGGCGTCCATCGCCTTCGGCTTCCGTGCGAGCGACGCACCGGGCGCTGTCGAGGTGCGGATCGGGAGCACCACGGGTCCCGTCGTCGCGCGCGTTCCCATCGTGAAGGCGGCGAAGCGTGGCGTCGTGCAGACGGTGCGCGTCCCGCTGGTCCCGACTCGGGGCCGCCACGACCTGTACTTCAACTTCGAGCGGCACAAGACGAAGGGCTTCCAGATCAACTGGTACGCCTTCTACCCGACCACGGGAGACGACGCCCGCGACCGGGAGATCCTCGCGGTGCAGCGGCAGGTCGCCGAGTTCGTTCCGGAGGACGAGACCCCGGTGCTCT
>DASTSZ010000038.1:0-10452 GCA_035760425.1 Candidatus Eiseniibacteriota bacterium
TGCCTCCGGGCCTCCCCAGGGCCGGCTAGGCCCCTCCAGGGGCCCAAAGTGTAAATCCCCAAGGACAAACGTCGTCCAAGCTAGACGACAGTTTCAAGCCGTTATTTTGAGCTAACTTACGGGCAAAGCCACGCGGTGTCATCGATAGCAGACAATATTCGATGACACTCCCCCCTCGTACCGCACCCGCCGCGCGCAATCTGCAATCCCGCTAATTGTAAGCCAAACTCCGACTTACCGGAATGATCGCCCGCCACCGTGCAAATGGCACGGCGACTGCTTTAGCGTATCCCCGTCAGACGCTCGCAACGGCGAGCACGAAGTGAGAAACAGAAACCCAAACCAACGAGGTGGCAAATGGAACTCGCGATCATCATCGGAATCTTCATCAGCTTCGGCCCGATCGGTGGCGGCAAGGCTGGCTGGTAAGTAGGTAGCAAGCAGTCGGACCCAGAGACGAGACGCCAAGCGAACTCAAACGGACCCCAAACGAATCGGAAGGAGGTGTGGAAATGCTCGCGACGCTGCTGATCATCGGTGTGTTCGTCTCGCTCGGAAAGGCCGGCTGGTAAGCCGCCTCACTAGATGCAGAGAGCCCCAAGTGAAGTACTCCTGCCGCGCCACCTCCCTCCAGAGGCAGGCGCGGTCTAGGACGAAGGGCCACCGGTCACCCCCGGGTGGCCCTTTGTCTTGGGTGCACGGAATGGAGTCCTGGGGGACGGCTGACGCCGCGGTGGGGGTGTGATACCGTGGCTCGTCGTCCCCATCACCCTCCCATTCCGGAGATCCGCGCCACGTGAACAAGCGTTCCCCCGCCGAACTCGGGCCGATGCTCGAGTGCGACGTGCCGCCCGAAATGCCGGTGCTCCCCCTCATGAGCACCCTCGTCTTCCCCCTCGGCGTCACCTCGATCCAGATCCGCGTCGAGCAGTCGAAGGCGCTCCTCAAGGACCACGCCGATCCCGACACCCTCATCGCCCTCGCCTATAGCCCGGCCACCCGGGAGCAGGACATCGTTCCCGAGGAGTTGAGCAAGGTCGCGCTGGCCGCCCGGGTGATCCGGATCCTCAACATGCCGGGCGGGAATCTCCAGGTCACCCTGGAGGGGCTCCGCCGGGTGGCGATCGTGGAGATCCTCCGCCGCGAGCCCTACATCATGGCCCGCGTCTCCTGTCCGGTCGAAGCGATCGGCGATCCGATGGAGATCCAGGAGTTCATCGCCCGCATCCTGAAATCGCTCCGCGCGCTCGCCCAGCTGGACACGTCGTATCCGCCCGAACTCGACAACATCTTCAGTATGAACCTGGGCGATCCGGGCCTCTTCGCCGACACCGTGGGGTCGCTCGTTCGCTTCCCGGTCGAGACGAAGCGGAAGATCATCGAGGAACTCGACATCATCCAGCGGCTCACGATCGTGGCCGAGGGGCTCGACGCCGAAATCGCGCGCCTCACGGTGGCCGAGGACGTGGTCCGCCGGACGACCGTCCAGATGGAGAAGAGCCAGAAGGAGTTCTTCCTCCGCCAGCAACTCATGGAGATCCGCCGCCTCCTCGGCGAGGACGATCCGCAGGAGATGTTGGTGCGGCAGATCCTTGAGCGCGCGGGGAGCCTCGGGCTTCCGTCGCACGTCCGCTCCGTCGTGCAGGACGAGACGAATCGGCTGCGCTACCTGGCGCCCTCGTCGCAGGAGTCGGGAGTCGTTCGGAATTACGTCGACTGGCTCTTGGCGCTTCCGTGGGCGCACCAGAAGTTGCCCACGATTCAGCTCGAGGAAGTGGCGCGCCGGATGGACGAGGAGCACTACGGGCTCGAGAAGGTGAAGGAGCGGATCCTCGAATACCTCGCCGTTCTGAAACTGAAGAACGACATGCGGGGCCCGATCCTCTGCTTCGCCGGCCCGCCGGGGACGGGGAAGACCTCCCTCGGCGCCTCGATCGCGCGGGCCATGGGACGCGCGTTCGTCCGCATGAGCGTCGGCGGCGTGCGCGACGAGGCGGAAATCCGCGGCCATCGCCGCACGTACATCGGCGCCCGTCCCGGGAAGATCCTCCGCTCGCTCCAAGAGTGCCACTCGAACAGCCCCGTCTTCATGATCGACGAGATCGACAAGATGGGGCACGACGCCACCGGCGATCCGGCGGCGGCGCTCCTCGAGGTGCTCGATCCCGAGCAGAACCAGCACTTCGTCGACCACTACGTGGAACTGCCGTTCGATCTCTCGGAGACGCTCTTCATCACGACGGCCAACGTGCTCGACTTCATCCCGCCGGCGCTCCTCGACCGGCTGGAGGTGATTCCGATCTCGGGCTACCTGGAGGAAGAAAAGCTCCAGATCGCGCGGAAGCACCTGATCCCGCGCGAGGCGCGCGAGCACGGGCTGGCCGAGATCGACCTCGACTTCGAGGACGCGGCCCTCTTGAAGATGATGCGCGAGTACACGCGCGAGGCGGGCGTGCGGCAGTTGGAGCGCGCCATCGACACCTTCTGCCGGAAGGCGGCCCGCCAACGGACCACCGGCTACACCGGCTCCTGGCGCTACCGCGTGGAGGACGTCGAACCGGCGCTCGGCCCGCCCTACTTCACGCCGGAGATGGCGGAAGGGAAAGCGGAGATCGGCGTCGCGACGGGCCTCGCCTGGACCACCACCGGCGGCGACCTCCTCCTCATCGAAGCGCTGAAGATGCGGGGCGCCGGCCGCGTCATCGTCACGGGGCAGCTCGGCGACGTGATGAAGGAGTCGGTGCAGGCGGCGCACTCCTACACGCGCGCCCGCGCCGAACTCCTGGGAATCTCGCCGACCCTCTTCGACGAGTACGACCTCCACATCCACTTCCCCGAGGGCGCCGTGCCGAAGGACGGCCCCTCCGCCGGAATCACGATCGTCATGGCGATCGCCTCCGCCCTCGCCGACGCGCCGCTTCGAAACGACGTGGCCATGACGGGCGAAGTGACGCTCCGCGGCAAGGTCCTCGCGGTCGGGGGACTCCGCGAGAAGGTGATGGCCGCCTATCGCGCGGGCATCCGCACCGTCGTCTTCCCGGCCGACAACCAGAAGGACCTCGTCGAGATCCCCGCGAGCGTGCGGGGCGCGATGAAGTTCCTCCCCGTCGCGACCGTGGACGAAGTCTTCCAGCACGCCTTCGTCGGCGTCGCCGAACGGATCGCCGAACTGGAGGCGAAGCAGGCGGCGGCCGCGGCGCGGAAGAAGAAGGCCCGGGCGAAGGCGGCGAAGTTGAAGAAGCAGGCCGCGAAAGCTCGCGTCGCCAAGATCGAGCGAAAGCCGAAGTCGAAGAGCCGGCTCAGGCGCGCGGCCAAGAGCCGCTAGTCCGCGCCCCCTCCGGGCGCGGCGAAAGCAGCGACTCGGCCACGACCCAACCCGACAGCATCACGAACGGCGCTCTCAGGTCCGCGGCGGGGAGCCACTCGAAGTAGGCGTACGCGTGCGCCGCCACGAAGGTCAGGAAGAGCGCCGCCCGCCAGACGAGCGCGAGCGTCGTTCCCGGCTCCCACTCCCGCCGCGCGATCCAACGATGCAAGACCCCCATGTAGAGCGCCGCCCCCAGCAAGATCCCCTGCCAACGCTCGAGCCGCCACGCCGCGGGCGCCAGATGAACGGCGACGGTTCCGACGACGAACGAGAGCGTCGCGGCGAACACGAACGTCAGGGGGCGCGCGGCCGTTTCGCGCATGGCCGTCGTCACTTCGACGAGGCCTGCGAGGCGCAGCTGATCGCCGCGATCGCGGTGCCGGCCGCGCAGCCGATCGCCTCGCGGTAGGGGACGCCGGGCGCGACCTGGGACGCGATGGCGGCGCCCTGCGAGCAGAGCGACGGCCCGAGCTCGTTGAAGCAGGTCATGAACTTCTTCCAGTTCACACGCTCCGGCGAGAGGAGCGGCGAACCGGGCGCGGCCATGGTGAGCAGGTCGGCCTCTCGGATCCAGCCGCGGATGCCGTTGAGGTAGAAGGGCTCGAATCCGGCTTCGTCCGGGCGGGGATCGCGCCCCCAGAGCATCTCCGCGCGCGAAACCGACGCCTCCCCCTCCGACTCGATGAGCGAGACGAACGTCGCGTGCGTTTCGTCGCCGGCGGTCGTGTAGGGAAGGATCGTGACCGAGACGGCGTGGTCGCGCGCGCTCCGACCCACGGCGCGAAGGGCGAACTCGGGGCGGTAGGCGAGCCGGTCGCTCCCCGCTTCGTCGATGGCGCGGCGAATGAGCGGATGCGCGGCCGCGACCGACGCGGCCCGCGCGACCTGCTCGCGGTCGGCGACCCAGGACGCCTCCCGCGCGAGCGTCGTTTCCTCCGGGCGCTCCGGCGCGGCGACGCGTTGAGTCTCCTCCCGCGCGCACGCTCCCGCGAGGAGCGCGAGGGGAAGAAGGAAGACGAGAACGGCGATTCGCTTCATGACGGCACCTCCTCTGTCGACGAGGCGCGCGGGCGGGAAGTCGGGAGGCTAGGGCGGGGCGAGGATCAGCACGAATCGTTCCCGCGCGGGCGGCGCGAGTGGCGACGGCGCGAGGCGAAGCGGGCGCGGGTTACGCGCGTGGCGGGCGGGCGTCGGGAGCGTGCGCGCGTCGAACGTTCGTCGCCGTCGGAGGCGACGGCGCGCGCGGCGCGCGGCTAGTGAAGAACGGGGACGTTGTGGCTGAGCGTGACCGAGACGCCGTAGTCGGTGTCTTTCACGTCGGTCGGCAGGCGCCGCGAGACGCGCGCGATCCGGCCCTCGACCGCGAGGGCTCCGCCACGAAGGGCGGGGAGGCGCTGGGCCGCGAACTGCAGGCGGCCCGACACGAGTTCCTCCTCGACGCCGCGCGACTCGAGCTTTCGATCGTTGTAGACGACGTAGGGCGTCACGAGGAAGCGGTCGGCGATCGCCTCCCATCGAAGCTCGAACGTGGCGTTGAGGCTCCGGTCGGTGAGATCGAGATCGGCGTGCTTGTCGTTCTCGACACCGATGGCGAGCGTGCTCGTCATCCGGCCCGGGTGGCGGCGCGTCGTGACGGCCGACCCGGCGATGAGCTTCCGCTTCGCGCCGACGCCGAGCTTGTCGTCGAAGAGCGCCACGTCGACGCGCGCGCTGGTCCGGCCGCCGAGCGGCTCGGCGGCGGTGAACTCGCTCGCGAATCGCTTCTCGGTGAGATCGGTCTGCGCGCCGCGGTGATGGATACGGATGAGCACGGGCGAAACCGCGGCCGAGGGTCCGAGCGAAAGGCGCGTGCCGAGGGCGATCCGTTCGACCGAGACGTAGGGCACGCCGCCGTACGTGCCGCCGCCCGGAAGGACGACCGGGCCGATCCGCGTGTCGGGCTCCTCGAAGCGGTAATCGCCGTAGATCTTCAACATGTCGTGGAAGGTGCGGCTCACGGAGACGGCGGCGCCGCGCCGGTCGGAGATGGCGTAGGGATTCAGTTCGGTCGCGAGGTCGGGCTGGTAGCGGAAGCCCTCGGCGCGAAGATCGGCGCCGGCGACCCGGCCGGCCAGCTCCGTGCGGAGGCCGGTCCGCGAGCGTCCGGTCTCGACGCCCGCGATGGCGCGATGGCGCACGGTCGCGAGGTCGCCCGCCCAGCGCCAACCGCCCGGAAGCGTGAGCGCGCCCGATCCGCCGTAGACGGCCCGCGCGAGCGTGGCCGTCTGGACGCCGCCGGGCGTGGGATCGTCGTGCGTGTACCCGCCGTAGGCCGAGACGCGGAGCCGCGCGCCGAGCGAACGGGAGAGCCGCGCCGCGTAGAGATCGCTTCGCGCCTCGCGCGCGGGGCCGCCCGCGGAGCGCGGATGGGATTCCAGCGCGACGTAGGTCTCGACCGTTCCGAGGCCGCCGCCGTTCCACGTCGCCTGCGCGGCGCGCCGCGGCACGGGGCTCGCGAAGAGGGGCGAGCCGGCCGCGAGATTCGGCGCCAGGTCGCCCCACTCCACGATCGCGCGCTTCGTCGTGAGCCGCACCGACGTCTGCTCGGGCGACCCCGATCCGTTCTTGGTGTCGTCGATTCGGAGCCGCCAGAGCGACTGCGCCTCGAGTTGCGCGCCGCCGCCCAGGTCGGCCGAGAAGCGCGCGCGCGTCCAGTCGACCACCGAACCGTCGACGCCGCGATAGCGGTTGCTCGCCTGCGTGAGGCTCGCGTCGGTGCCGAACCGAACGCGCTTCGGCTTCGGCGGCTCGGCGCCCTCCTCCTCGGCGCGCTTCTTCTCTTCCGGATTCACGACGAGAAAGGTGATCGGCGCCGAGCCGACGCTCTGCGGCGCCTCGACGACGAATTGAAGGCGATGCTCGCCGATGCGGCGCGTGGGAAGCGGACCGGGGAGGCTCACGGTGTCGGGCCGCCCCGATTCCAGGAAGCCCTCCGCGAGCGCGACGAACTCGCCGTCCATGTAGAAGGCGCCGCGATAGGGCCCCGTGCCGATGCCGGTGACGACGGCGCGCGGGAGGAGCGTGTCGCCGGCCGCGAGGATCGTTCCCGGAAGCGGCCGCTCCAGGAAGACCGAGCCGATGGCGATCGACGCGCCGATCGTCGGCGTGACCTGCGCGCGCGTGAGGACGAGCGTGTTGTCGCCGGGGAAGGTGTTCGTCCGGACCCGCGAGGAGGCCGAGAAGGAATAGGCGAGCCCCGTCTCGTCGAAGCCCTCGAAGACGAGATCGAATCCGAGCGTGCCGCCGCTCCGCGCCGCCAGATCGCGCGTGAGCGTCACCGGCACCGTGAGGGCCGCCGTCCCGCGCCGCGGCACCTGCGCGTAGAAGGGGACGTCGACGAAGGTCGTCGGGACGATGGAGAAAGGCGCGTTCAGGTCGATCTCGTCCGAGGGATAGAAGCGATAGCGCGCGCGGGTGAACGTGGCGGCGGTGCCGGCCCGCTCCTCGACGCCGATCGTGATGGGCGTCGGCACGCCGGGAACCAGCGAGACCGACTCGTAGAGCCCCACCTTCCCGACGCGGACCACGTTCGCGCGAGGCGCGACGTTGAAGTAGATGAGCGGGAGATCGACCGAACTGTTCTGCGGATCGGGCGCCTCGATGACGTTCACCTTCATCCCGTGGAGATGGCCGAAGGTCATCGGCTGGATCGGCTTCAGGAAGACCGTGTCGCCGAGCGCCGACCACCGGGGCGTCTGGAGCGCGAGCAACACGCCGCCGCCGCCCGAATCGAGATCGGCGACCGAGAAGGCGCCGCTCTTCGCCGTCGGCTGGTCGAAGACGAAGTAGAGTTCGGCCTCCGGCGCGACGCGGCTCGCGTTGTTCACCGGATAGGTGGCGATCTGGGTGATGGGGGCCGCGACGGCGCGGCCGGGCGCGGCGATCGCGAGGAGACCGAGTGCCGTGGCGATCGCGAACGCGCGCATGAGGGATTGCGACAGGGCGGCGAAGGCATCTATCATGGAGGGCCTATGGTAACAAGAAAGCGCGCTCCCGCAACGACTTCCCGCAGGCGGCCGGTAGCCGTCCTGGGGGCGACCGGCACGGTCGGGCAGCGCTTCGTCCAGCTCCTGGAATCGCACCCCTGGTTCGAGGTGGCCGAGGTCATGGCCTCCGACCAGAGCGCCGGAAAGTCGTACGCCGAGGCGATCGGGTCGCGCTGGAAACTCTCGAGCGAGATCCCCGCGGCGGTCGCGAAGCTGAAGGTGAAGCGGCCGGGCGATCCGCTCCGCTCGCGCCTCCTCTTCTCGTCGCTCGACGCGTCGGTGGCCGGCGAGGTGGAGTCGCACTACGCGAAGGCGGGGCACCTCGTCTCGTCGAACGCGCGGAATCACCGGATGGCGCCCCTCGTGCCGCTCGTGATTCCCGAAGTGAATCGCGATCACCTCGAACTCCTCGATCGCCAGCCCTACAAGAAGGGCGGCATCGTCACGAACCCCAACTGCTCGACCATCGTGCTCGCGCTCGCGCTCGCGCCGCTCCACCGCGCCTTCGGCGTGGAGCAGGTGATCGTGACGACCTTCCAGGCCGCGAGCGGCGCCGGCTATCCGGGCGTGCCGTCGCTCGACATCCTCGGGAACGTCGTGCCCTACATCGCGGGCGAGGAAGGGAAGATGGAGAGCGAGACGCACAAGATCCTCGGCCGGCTCGGCGCGAAGACGATCGACCCGGCCGAGTTCGCGCTGAGCGCGGCCTGCCATCGCGTCGCCGTGCTGGACGGGCACCTGACGGCGGTGAGCGTGAAGTTCCGCCGCCGCCCCACGCGGAAGTCGCTGCTCGCGGCGATCGCCGCGTTCCGCCCGCTCGCGAAGCTCTCGCTCCCGAGCGCGCCGACGCAGCCGATCCTCTATCGCGAGGAAGACGACCGGCCGCAGCCGCGGCTCGACGCCGATCGCGAGGGCGGCATGGGCATCACCATGGGGCGGCTTCGCCCCTGCAGCGTCCTCGACTGGAAGTTCGACGCGCTCGGGCACAATGTCGTGCGCGGCGCGGCGGGCGCGGCGATCCTGAACGCGGAGATCCTCGAGCGCGAAGGGCGCCTCTAGTCCCGCGCATGGGCGCCGGCCGCGACATCGTCTTCGTTCGCCATGGCGAGACGGACTGGAACCGCGAGAAACGGCTCCAGGGCTCGACCGGCGCGCCGATCAACGAGGCCGGGAAGGAGCAGGCGAAGGGACTGGCCCGGCTCCTCTGGGAAGTGCCGCTCCAGGCGATCTACTCGAGCGAGCTGCCGCGCGCGTTGGAGACGGCGTCCTACGTGGCGGGACCGCACAGCCTCAACATCACGACCGACGCGCGCCTGAACGAGATTCATCACGGCGAGTGGGAAGGGATGCTCGAGGCCGATCTCCCCGACCCCGAGCGCTATCGGCGGTGGCGGGAGGATCCGAGCGCGATCGATCTGCCCGGCATCGAGCCGCTGCAGGCGGTGCACGACCGAGCGGTCGGCGCGATGAAGGAGATTCTCGCGAGGCATCCCGAGGAGGGGAAGGGTCTCATCGCGGTCGTCTCGCACCAGTTGGTGCTGGCGCTCTTGAAGTGTTACGTGCTCGATCGCCCGTGGAGTCAGATTCGAAAGCACGCGCTGAGCGTCGCTTCCTACGAGGTGATCACGGTCGGCGAGGGATTCACGCCCCGTCCCTGACCGAAACCGAAGGGGCGACTCCGGGGTTCTACTGGCGATGATGCGGACGCGTTTCGACTCACTTCGACTTTCGATGATCCTTGCGCGGCAAGGGGTTAGGGCGTTCGCCCTCCTCCTCGGCGGGCTCCTGCTCGCCCCGGCCGCCCCGGCGGCGGCCACGAAGTTCCGGGAAGTCCTCGCCGACACCGTCCGCGAGAGCGACCCGACGCCCTCCCCGGACGGGAAGTGGCTCGCCTTCACGATGGCGAAGAGCGGCACCCTCACCGACATCTGGGTGATGCCGATCGGCGGCGGTGAAGCGCGCCGCGTGACCGACGAACCCGATTCCGCCCGCGCCATGACGCCGACCTGGGCGCCCGACTCGAAGTCGCTCCTCTTCGTCTCCACGCGCGACCGCCAATACAACGTCTATTCGATCCCGCTCGAAGGGGGGACGGCGAAGCGCCTCACCCATTCGATCGGAAGCCATCGCTTCGCCTCGATCTCGCCCGACGGCTCGCAGATCGTCTTCCCGTCGAACCGCCTCGATTCCGGTTCGCTCTACGGCTACAACCTCTACCTCATGGATCGGGAGGGCGAGCGCGAGGGGCACTGGGCGCGGCCGATCACCAAGATGAACGGCAGCCCGGGCCATCCGACTTGGTCGCCCGACGGCAAGTGGATCGCGTTCGTCTCGAAGGACGTCGACACCTCGAAGGTCGTCGACTTGGGGCAGGGCATGCAGTCGACGCGGAGCGCGATCTTCGCGTCGTTCCGCGTCTTCAAGATGCCGGTCGAGGGCGGGAAGCCGATCCAGCTCTCGGGGCTCCTCCCCTCGGAGGCGAAGGACGAGGACGTCTGGCCGACCTGGTCTCCCGACGGGAAGTGGATCGCGGTCGCCAAGCGGGTGAACATGAAGAACGACGTCTGGCTCGTGGACGCCGAAGGCAAGCGGCCCCCGGTGCAGGTCACGACGGAGGGTGTTTGCTCGAAGCCGACCTGGTCGGCCGACGGCAAGGAGATCTGGTACACCGTCGTCGACAAGGGGAAGGAAGACATCTGGGTGGCGAGCGACATCACGATTCCGCCGCCGCCGCCGCCGGCCCCCGCGAAGAAGGCGCCGACGTTCAAGCCGGTCTCCTCCGGCAAGGGAAGCACCGCGCCGCCCACGGGCACGACGAAGAAGACGGCTCCGAAGACGACGACGAAGAGCGGCGCTTCGACCACCGGCACGAAGCGCTAGGCTTCGAACCGCGCATCCCCGCGCTCGCGGGGTGGCTCGACCGCGCACGCCGCCGCGCGAGTCGCTACTTCGGCTTCGACGTTCCCTTCGGCCCCACCTGGCGCGTCATCCGCGACGCCACGGCGTCGACCTTCACGCCGAGTTCCTTCGCGATCATCTCCCACGACTTTCCTTCGCGCC
>DASTSZ010000039.1:0-6819 GCA_035760425.1 Candidatus Eiseniibacteriota bacterium
AAGAGACCCGGTAGCCGAGCGGGTCGTACACGCCGGGTAGGCCAGTAGCTCAGTCCGGTTAGAGCACCGGTCTCCAAAACCGGGTGTCGGGGGTTCGAATCCCTCCTGGCCTGCCACCACGGTAACGGGGACATAAGGGGAATCCGTGCGAGCGGAACCGACTACAGAAAAGAACGAGGCGCGGCCCGGGCCGTTGCCGAGTCTGCGCGAGTACGTGAAGGACGTGCGCGTGGAGATGAGCAAGGTGTCGTGGCCGACGCGCGAGGAACTGCGCCGTCACACGCTGGTCGTGGTGGTGATGGTCGCGATGGTGGCGGTATTCACCGGCATCGTGGACCGCGGACTCTCGTTCGCGTTCGAAGCGCTGCTCCGGTTGCTCGGATGACCGCCGAGGGGACGCGCACGATGCACTGGTACGTGATCCACACGTATTCGGGCCATGAGAACAAGGTGAAGGCGAACCTCGAGCGCGCGATTCACAGCGCCGGCCTCGAGGACCATTTCGGCCAGATCCTGGTGGCGACGGAAGAGTTCGCGGAGATGAAGGACGGCAAGCGCATCACGTCCAAGCGAAAGACCTTCCCGAGCTACGTGATCGTCGAGATGGATTTGAACATGGAGACGCGGCTCGTCGTTCAGAACGTGCCGGGCGTGACGCGGTTCGTCGGCTCCGGTCAGGACCCGATCCCCCTTCGCGAGGCGGAGGTGAAGCGGATCCTGGGACATCTCGAAACGGGCGGCCGCATGCGCGGCAGCGCCGAGGTCCCGTTCAAGTCGGGCGAGCATGTGAAGGTCATCGACGGTCCGTTCACCGACTTCACCGGCGTGGTGGACGAGGTGAATCCCGAGCGCCAGAAGGTGAAGGTCATGGTTTCGATCTTCGGGCGCGCGACTCCCGTCGAACTCGATTTCCTGCAGGTCCAGCCGGTTTAGCCGGCCGGAAATGGCGGCGGGCCCAGTCCCGACCGCACGCCACCACGCGTACCGTGGGAGCGGGGGCGACCCCGCGCGAGTGAAAGGATTGACATGGCGAAGTCGAAACCGATTCAGGCCCTCGTGAAGCTCCAGGTGCCTGCCGGTAGCGCGACGCCGGCGCCCCCCATCGGGCCGGCGCTCGGCCAGCACGGCGTGAACATCATGGAGTTCTGCAAGTCGTTCAACGCGAAGACGCAGGGCCAGACCGGACTCATCATCCCGGTCGTCATCACCGTCTACAGCGATCGTTCCTTCACGTACATCACCAAGACGCCCCCGGCGGCGGTGCTTTTGAAGCGCGCGGCCGGCGTCGCGAAGGGTTCCGGCGTTCCGAACCGCACCAAGGTGGCGAAGGTCACCAAGGCGCAGGTCCGGGAGATCGCCGAACTCAAGCGGCCTGACCTCAACGCCAACGACGTCGAGATGGCCATGCGCATGGTGGAAGGCACCGCGCGCAGCATGGGCATCGAGATCGAAGGGTAAGGGGCGCCACCATGAAGATCGGAAAGCGGTTTCGTAAGGCGAGCGAGACGATCGGGGCGGAGAAGCTGACCGACCTGAACCTCGCCGTCGAGCGTTTGAAGTCGGGCGCCACGGCCAAGTTCGACGAAACGATCGAAGTGGCCATGCGCCTGGGCGTCGACCCCCGGCACGCGGACCAGCAGGTTCGCGGCACGGTGGTGCTCCCGCACGGCACCGGCAAGAAGGTGCGCGTGCTCGTCCTCACGAAGGGCGAGAAGGAGCGCGAGGCGAAGGACGCGGGCGCGGACTTCGTCGGGTCGGACGAGTGGATCAAGAAGCTGAACGAAGGGTGGACGGACGTCGACACGATCATCGCGACGCCGGACATGATGGGCGAGGTCGGAAAGCTCGGCCGCGTCCTCGGACCTCGCGGGCTCATGCCGAATCCCCGCAGCGGAACCGTGACGATGGACGTCGCGAAGGCCGTGCGCGAGATGAAGGCGGGAAAGATCGAGTACCGCGTGGACAAGGCCGGCAATCTGCACGCGCCGGTCGGCAAGGCGTCGTTCGGGAAGGACCAACTCCTCCAGAACGTCGAAGTCTTCCTGCGCGAAGTGATGCGTCTCAAGCCGGCGTCGGCGAAGGGCCAGTATCTGCGGAGCATCACCATCAGCTCGACGATGGGTCCGCCGGTGCGCCTCGATCCCGTCGCGATCCAGTCGAGCCTGAAGGCCTAACGGCCCACGGCCCACACCGAACCGGTTCGAACCGAAGAGGTCACGTTCATGTCCACCGCTGAAAAGATCAAAGCCGTCGCCGATCTCGAGGAGATCATCTCCCGGTCGAAGTCGATCTACTTGACCGACTTCCAGGGAATGAACGTCGAGCAGGCGACGAAGATGCGGCGCAAGCTCCGCGAAGTGAAGGTGGAGTACGTCGTCGCGAAGAACACGCTCACCAAGCGCGCGCTGAGCGCGCAGGGCGTGGAGGAGCTCCACCCGTTCCTCGAGGGTCCGACGGGCATCGCCTTCGGAGCCGACGAGGTGGCGGCGGCGAAGGTCCTCGCGGATTTCGCCAAGGAGTTCGAGAAGCCCAAGTTGAAGGCCGCCTACGTCGGCGGCCACCTCTATAACGCGGACGGCATCAAGATGCTGGCCGGGCTGCCTCCTCGCGAGGTGCTGCTCGGACAGTTCATCGGCGCTCTCCGTTCTCCCATGCAGGGCATGGTCGGCGTGCTTTCGGGCTCGCTGCGCCAGATGGTGGGAGTCATCGATGCAATCGGGAAAAAGAAGCAGGGGTAGGCCCCGCGGACGACCCCGCGGCGCTGCCCGGGGATACCTACAGGAGGATGCGTAAGTGGAAACGAACAAGGATCAGCAGATCATCAGCCTTCTCGAGAACATGACGATGCTCGAAGTCTCCGGTCTCGTGAAGAAGCTCGAAGAGCATTTCGGCGTGACGGCGGCGGCCCCGATGATGATGGCCGGCCCGATGGCGGGCGGCGGCGCGGCGGCGGCGGTCGAGGAGAAGACGGAGTTCGACGTCATCCTCACGGCGGCGGGCGACAAGAAGATCAACGTCATCAAGGTGGTGCGCGAGCTGACGGGTCTCGGCCTCAAGGAGGCGAAGGACCTCGTGGACGGCGCCCCGAAGCCGGTGAAGGAGAAGACGACGAAGGAAGAAGCCGCCAGCGTGAAGGCGAAGCTCGAAGAGCAGGGTGCCAGCGTCGAGATCAAGTAGTCCCCTGTATCGCCGACACGGCCGTCTTCTATAAGAGAAGGGTGGCAAGTACGTGAAAAACCAGCGCGCCAAGGAACGACGGAGCTTCAGCAAGATCGAGCGGGAATGGGATCTTCAGATCCCGAACCTGCTCGACGTGCAGCTGGATTCGTTCCGAAATTTCCTCCAGGCCGACACGGACCCGATGAAGCGCCGCAACGAGGGGCTTCAGGAGGTCTTTACGAGCGTCTTCCCGATCAGCGATCCCAGGGAGACGTTCTCGCTCGAGTTCGTTCGTTTCGATCTCGGCGAACCCAAGTATTCGGTCGACGAGTGCCAGGAGCGGGACCTGACGTTCTCGGTTCCGCTCAAGGCGACCCTGCGCCTCCGCGTCCGCGAGGACTCCGAGGAAGGGAAGAAGGACAAGAGCATCATCGAGCAGGAGGTCTACCTCGGCGAACTCCCCGTCATCACCGACAAGGGGACGTTCATCATCAACGGCGCCGAGCGTGTGATCGTGAGCCAGCTCCACCGGTCGCCGGGCGTCTTCTTCGACGAGACGATCCACCCGAGCGGCAAGAAGCTCTTCACGGCCCGCATCATTCCGTACCGCGGCTCGTGGGTGGAGTTCAGCCTCGACGTGAACGACATCATGTACGTTCACATCGACCGTAAGCGGAAGCTGCCGGTCACGGTCCTCCTGAAGGCCCTCGGCTACGTGTCCGACCGCGAGATCCTCGGACTCTTCTACGAGACGGAGGAAGAGGAAATCGGCGGCGCGCGCTCCAAGAAGGAGCCCGACGCGCTCGGCAAGGTTTCGGCCGAGGACGTGGTGGACGAGAAGACGGGCGAAGTCCTGCTGGAGGCCAACGAGCTCCTGACCATGGAGCGCATCGAAGGCCTGCGGCGCGCCGGCTTCACGACGGTGAAGACCTTCGTGATTCCGCACCGCGACGAGGCGGACATCCTCCGCAACACGCTGAAGAAGGACTCGACCAAGACCGAGGAAGAGGCGCTCACGCGCATCTACAACCTTCTCCGGCCGGGCGAGCCCCCGCGGGCGGACACCGCGCGGGACATCTTGAAGAAGCTCTTCTTCAACCCGAAGCGCTACGACCTGGCGAAGGTCGGCCGCTACAAGCTGAACCGGAAGCTCCCGCACGACGTGCTTCTCGGCACGAAGGACAAGCGGAAGCGGCTCGGTCTGGCCGTGCCGGACGACAACCAGACGACGCTCGGGCCCGAGGACTTCCTCGTCATCGTGACCTACCTCACCTATCTCCGCCTCGGCGTGGAAGTGGTGGGGCTCACGGTCTCGACGGACGACATCGACCATCTCGGCAATCGCCGGGTGCGCGCGGTGGGCGAACTCCTCGGCAACCAGTTCAACGTCGGTCTCGCGCGCATGGCCCGGATCATCCGGGAGCGGATGACGCTCCAGGACGCCGAGCAGGTGACGCCGTACGACCTCATCAACGCGCGGACGATCTCCGCGGTGATCCAGAGCTTCTTCGGCTCCAGCCAGCTGTCGCAGTTCATGGATCAGACGAACCCGCTCGCGGAACTGACGCACAAGCGGCGCCTCTCGGCCCTCGGGCCGGGCGGGCTCACGCGTGATCGCGCCGGCTTCGAGGTGCGCGACGTCCATTACACGCACTACGGCCGCATGTGCCCGATCGAGACGCCCGAAGGGCCGAACATCGGACTCATCTCGTCGCTCGCCACGTACGCGCGGGTGAACGAGCTCGGCTTCCTCGAAACGCCGTACCGCAAGGTCGAGAATTCGAAGGTGGACCGCAAGCAGGTCCACTTCCTCTCGGCGGACGTCGAGGACCAGTACAAGATCGCTCAGGCCAACGCGCAGATGGATCACGACGGGAAGTTCCGCGCGGCGGAAATCGTCCGCGAGCGCGGCGAATTCCCGCTGGCCGAGACGAAGGACATTCACTACATGGACATCTCGCCGATCCAGCTGGTTTCCCCGGCGGCGGCGCTGATTCCGTTCCTGGAGCACGACGACGCCAACCGCGCGCTCATGGGCTCCAACATGCAGCGTCAGGCGGTGCCGCTCCTCTTCACGGAGGCGCCGTTCGTGGGCACCGGTCTGGAAGGCAAGGTCGCCGAGGATTCCGGCGCGCTCGTGCTCGCGAAGCGGGCGGGCGTCGTGGAGTCGGTGGCCGGCGATCAGATCTGGGTGCGCTACGACCAGCCGGACGGGAAGGCCCACGCGGTCGACTACTCCGAACTGGCCGGCGTCGATCTCTACAAGCTGACGAAGTTCAAGCGCTCGAACCAGGACACCTGCCTCAATCAGCGCCCGACCGTCGCCGAAGGCGACCGGGTGAAGAAGGGCCAGCTCCTCGCCGACGGCGCCGCGACGCGGCACGGCGAACTGGCGCTCGGCGCGAACGTGCTCGTCGCGTTCATGCCGTGGGGCGGCTACAACTTCGAGGACGCCATCCTGGTCTCGGAGCATTTGATCAAGGACGACCGCTTCACCTCGATTCACATCGAGGAGTTCGAATTGCAGGTCCGCGACACCAAGCGCGGCGCCGAGGAAATCACGCGCGAGATTCCGAACGTCAGCGAGGAGTCGGTCAAGAACCTCGATGAAGAGGGAATCGTGCGGATCGGCGCCCGGGTGAAGGCGGGCGACATCCTGGTCGGAAAGGTCACGCCGAAGGGCGAGACCGATCTCACCCCGGAAGAGCGGCTCCTCCGGGCGATCTTCGGCGAGAAGGCGGGCGACGTCCGCGACGCCTCGCTCAAGGCGCCCCCCGGCATGGACGGCGTGGTCATCGACACGAAGGTCTTCAGCCGCCGGGAGAAGGACGAGACGACCAAGAAGCAGGAGAAGAAGAAGATCGACCGTCTTCGCCGCAACGCGAAGAAGGACAAGGACCGCGTGCTCGAGACCCGCGCCGCCGAGGTCGCCAAGATCCTCGTCGGGGAATACGTGAACAAGTGGCTCGAGGGCGAAGAGGCGACGGCGCGTTCCGGGAAGAAGATCGACGAGGAGTTCCTGGCCTCGGCGGATCTCGACTCGGTTCCGTACCGCACCGCGGTCACCCGCGACGACGCCGTGAACGACCGCTTCTGGAGCCTCATGGAAGGGGCCGCGCGCGCGCTCGATCGGGTGGAGAAGAACCTCGAGAAGGAGATCGAGAAGGTCACGCGCGGCGACGAACTTCCGCCCGGCGTGGTCAAGCTCGTGAAGGTCTACGTCGCCAAGAAGCGCAAGCTCTCGGTCGGCGACAAGATGGCGGGACGCCACGGCAACAAGGGCGTCGTCGCGAAGATCATGCCCGAGGAGGACATGCCGTACCTCCCCGACGGAACCCCGGTGGACATGGTGCTCAATCCCCTGGGCGTGCCGTCGCGCATGAACATCGGGCAGGTGTTGGAGACGCATCTCGGCTGGGCCGCGCAAGCGCTCGGCACGACGGTGGCGACGCCGGTGTTCGCCGGCGCCACGGTCGACGAGATCAAGAGCTGCCTGAGGGACGCGAACTTGCCGGAAGACGGCAAGACGGTCCTTTACGACGGCCGGACCGGCGAAGCGTTCGACCAGCGGGTGACGGTCGGTTTCATCTACATGATGAAGCTGTCGCACTTGGTCGACGACAAGATCCACGCGCGGTCCATCGGTCCCTACTCGCTCGT
>DASTSZ010000040.1:0-13748 GCA_035760425.1 Candidatus Eiseniibacteriota bacterium
GGAGGCCGCGCTCGCCGGCGAGCGTGATGGCGCAGCGCTCGACGACGGCGCGCTCGCCGACGAACTTCTCGGTGATCACCAGCGCCGTGGGGCCGCGCTCGCGCGTGGCGCGCAGCGTCTCGCCGCCGAGCCGTCGCCGCCGCTCGAGCCGATCGGCGCCTGATGGCGCACGCCGTCGGCGCGCTCGCCCGCGACCGGAACTACGTCGCGCTCTGGATCGGGCAGTTCGTCTCCATCTTCGGGGACCGTTTCACCTACCTCGCGCTCTTGGCCGTCGTCGTGGCGCGCGCGCGCGATCCGGGAAATCCCGCCGCCGAACTCGCGCTCCTGCCGCTGGCGAGCTTCCTTCCGGCGATTCTCTTCGGACCCTGGATCGGCGCCGTCGTCGATCGCTCCGACACGCGGCGCGTCCTCATCGCCTCCGACCTCGCGCGGGGCGTCGCGGTCCTCGCCATGATCCCCGCGACGATCCTCGGCGGACTCCCCGCCCTCTTCGCGCTCGTCTTCGCGCTCTACGTCGCCAACACCTTCTTCCTCCCGGCGCGCTCGGCCATCGTGCCGCTGCTGGTGCCGGCGGAGCGGCTCACCGAGGCGAACTCGCTCGCGACCTTCGCCGGCGTGGCCGCCACGATCGCCGGGTCGCTGGCGGGCGGCGCGCTCATCGACCGGTTCGGCTGGGCGTGGGGCTTCGCGCTCGACGCCGCGACCTATTTCGTCTCGGTCGTCGCGCTCTGGCGGATCCGAATCGCGCCGCGGCCGGGCGCGGCCTCGCCGACGGCCGCGGCGGGCGACGCTGCGACAGCGACCGCCGGGGCCGCGGACGGCGCGACCGCCGCCGAGCGCTACCGAAAGCTCGCGGGCGAAATTCGTGAGGGATTCGCCATCCTCCTTCGAACGCCGCGCGCCTGGATGGTCACGCTCACCGTGATGCTCCTCTGGATGGCGGGCGGGGTGCTCCATGTCACGGTGCCCATCCTCGTCGGCGAGTCGGGACGCGTGGCGAGCGGCGTCGGCTCGCTCATCGCGGCGGCCGCGGTCGGCATGATCCTCGGCACGCTCGGAATCGCCGCGCGGGGCGCCGTCGCCTCCCCGGGCGTCCGGCTCTCCACGGGGCTCCTCGGCACCGGCGTTTCGCTCGCCGCCTTCGCCTTCGCGTCGAACGGCGTCGCGGCCACCGCCGTCGCCTTCGCCGCCGGGCTCTTCGTCTCGCTTCTCCTCGTGACGTCGGAGACCGCGCTCCAAGAGGCGATCGGCGTCGAGGCGCGCGGCCGCGTCTTCGCGCTCCGCGACATGGCGGCGCGCCTCGCCGTGCTCGCGACGGCGGGCCTGGCGGGCGTGGTCGTCGCGCAGGGGCTCCCGCCCCGCACGGCGGTTCTCGCGGCGGGCGCGCTCCTCGCGGTGACGGGGTTGATTGGATTCCGGGCGCGGTGGACGGGGACGGCGGCGGGTGGGGCGGCCGCGAGCGCGGGCGCGGCGAACTAGAAGATCTTCTTCCCTTCGGCGAGCAGGTCGTTCAGCGCGTCGCGGAAGTAGGGCGTCGAATTCGCGAAGTCCGCGCCGACCCGCTCCTTGTAGATCTCCCACGACTTCTTGATCTCGTAGCCGAGCACCGCGACGAGATTCCCGTCGCTCAGCCCACGCTCCTTCTTCTCGCGATTGTAGATCGCGATGTCGGAGGCGAGGACGCGCGCGAGGCGGCGCGCCTTCTCGTGGCGCGCCTGTTCCTCCGGCGCGAGCCCTTGCGGGACGGGCGCGGCCACGGCGGGCGGGGCGTCCGCGAACGAGGCCGCGTGCGACGGCGCGGGCGGGGGCGGCAGATGGACTTGCGGCGGCGCGGCGGGCGCGGGCGCGACCGGGGCGGGCGCCGGTGCGGCGTGCACCGCGGGCGCGGGCGCGGCGGGCGCGACGTAGGCCGCGGCCGGCGTTTCCTGGCTCGAGAAGAAACTGAATCCGCTCGCGGCGGGGGCCGGCGCCGCGGGCGCGGCCGCGGGCGGCGGCGGCTGCTGCTGCTGCGGCGTCGGCGGAACGAGCGTCGTCGCGACGGGCGCGGGTTCCACGCGCGGCGGGACGGCGATCACGGTGCCGCACTTCCGGCACTTGATCTTCGCCCCCTGCGGGGGAATGAGACTCTCGTCGATCGAATAGCGCGCGCCACAGCTCGCGCAGTCGAGCTTCATCGGACCTCGCACCTCGTGCCGGTTCGGGATTTCATCGCGTGCCCCATGCATCGGCAACTTCCCACCCTTCTTTATCTTTCGGCCCCGGCGGTCGTCCCGCCGGCCGCCCGCTATCCGCTTCCGAGGTAGCGCTCGGCCCCCGCGAAGTGGGCCTCGATCCAGGCGCGAAGGCCGTCGCTCCCCTCCGACTCGGCCCGCGCCGCCAGGAGTTCCGCGCCGATCGTTCGCGCCGCTTCGACCAAGTCACTATCTTGCAATGGGTTGGCGGCCCGCAATTCGGGGAAGCCGTGCTGCGAGGTGCCCAGGATCTCCCCCGGCCCTCGGAGCCGGAGGTCCTCCTCCGCCAGTCTAAAGCCGTCGGTGATCCGAAGAAAGACGCCGAGCCGCGCCCTCGCCGACTCCCCGAGCCCGCCGCTCACGAGGAGGACGCAGCGTCCCGGCCGATCGCCCCGCCCGACGCGTCCGCGCAATTGATGGAGCTGCGCGAGTCCGAATCGCTCGGGATGTTCGATGACGACGAGCGTCGCGTCGGGAATGTCGAGACCCACCTCGACGACGGTCGTGGCGACGAGCACGCGCGACTCCCCGGCGCGAAAGCGCGCGATCGCGGCGCGCCGCTCGTCGGCCTTCAACCGGCCGTGCACGAGCGCCACGCCCGCGCCGGCGAGCGCGTCGTGCGCGGCGAGCGTCGCGGCCATCTCGGTCGCCGCCTTGAGATCCGATTTCGCGCTCGCCTCGACGACCGGATAGACGACGAACGCGCTCCCGCCCGCGTCGATCTCCTCGCGCAGGATGCGCGGAAGCACGTCGCGCGCGGCGCCGCTCGCCATCGTCGTCTCCACCGGCGTGCGCCCCGGCGGCTTCTCGTCGAGGGGCGAGAGGTCGAGATCCCCGTAGAGCGTCATGGCGAGACTTCGCGGGATCGGCGTCGCCGTGAGAACGAGGAGGTGCGGCCCCAGCCCTTCGGCGCCGCGCTGCGCGAGCGCCACACGCTGGCGGACGCCGAAGCGATGCTGCTCGTCCACGACCACGAGGCCGAGCGAGCGGAACTCGAGGTCCCGCTCGAGGAGCGCGTGCGTGCCGAGGAGGAGCGACGTCTCCCCCGCCGCCACCGCGGCCAGGAGCCGCGCCCGCTCCTTCTCCGGCGTGGCGGCGGTGAGGAGCGCGTACGAAACGCCCGCCGCCGCGAGGAGTTTCGCGGCGGTGGCGGCGTGCTGCTCGGCGAGGATCGAGGTCGGCGCGAGGAACGCGGTCTGTCGCCCCGCGGCGGCGGCGCGTACGGCCGCGGCGAGCGCGACGACCGTCTTCCCCGAGCCGACGTCGCCGAGGAGGAGCCGGCGCATCGGCTTCGTGGCGTCGAGATCGGCCGCGATCGACGTGAGCGAGCGGATCTGCGCGCCGGTGAGTTTGAAGGGCAGCGAGCGGACGAAGGCGCGCATCGCCTCGGCCCCTTCCGCGAGCGAGGGCGCGACGACGCGATCGCGATGGCGGCGCCTCGCGTATTGGAGCGCGACCTGGAGACGCAGCAACTCCTCGAGCGCGAGCCGCCTTCGCGCGGCCTCCGGCTCCTGGAGCGTCTCCGGGAAGTGAATGCCGCGAAGGGCGCGGTCGAGCGACGGCAGGCGAAGGTCCCGCCGCCACCGCTCCTCGACGACGTCGGGCACCTCGGGGAGTCCGTCCAACGCGTCGCGGATGCGCGTGCGGATCCAACGTTCGCTGACGCCCTCGGTGAGCGGATAGCGCGGCGCGAGGCGCGCCACGTGGAGCTTGTCGCCGCCCTCGGCGGGCTCGAATTCGGGATTGTGGAGTTCGGGGCCGCGGAAGACCTGCACGGTCCCGGAGAAGAGGCAGCGGTCGCCGACGTGCAGTTTGTCGGCGACATAGGATTGGTTGAACCAGACGGCGCGGAGGAATCCGGTCCCGTCGCGGAGGGACGCGACGATGTCGGCGCGGCCGCCCCGCCGCCGCCGGATTTCGAGACTCGAGACGACCGCGTCGACGGTCGCCTCCACGCCCGGTTGCACGCGCGCGATGGGGGTCACGAGGCGCCGATCTCGATATCCGGACGGCAGATGGTAGAGGAGATCGCGGACGGTCCCGATCCCGAGCCGCTCCAGGCGGCGGGCCATTTCGGGGCCGACGCCTTTCAGGAAACGGACGGGATCGTGGAGGGCGGGCATCGGGGGATGCTAGGGAGGAGAGACCCTCAAGTCAAAGCCGAGAAGCCCCTTGCCCGGCGCCCACGGATCGGGTAGTGTCTTCCGCTCGACGTCTTCACCGGAGGAATTCATGGCTCAGACTTGCGACATCTGCAAAAAGGGCGTGCAGCACGGCCAGAACGTGAGCCACGCCCACAACGTGACGAAGCGGCGCTGGAACGTCAATCTCCAGTCCGTGAAGGCCGTTGTCGAAGGGCGTCCCACGCGTCTTCGCGTCTGCACCCGCTGCCTGCGCACCGGCAAGGTTCAGAAGGCGATGCCCCAGAGCGAAAAGCGGCGCGCCCGGGCCGTCTAGGCCCCGAGCGCGCCGTTCGCTTCACCACCCCGCCCCACCCGAACTACAAATCCCTCAATCCATCTGTTTCCGCATGAACGCGGGAACGTCCATGTTGTCCTTGGAGATCATCCGCCCGCCGAACGGCCGGCGGAGCGATCCGGGCGACATCTGGAACGTCGGACGTCCCGTGCTGCTCGCCGTCGGCGCGGCCGGGAGGATCGGCTCGTCGTCCAGACCGCCGAGTTCCGACAGCTCCTCGTCGTCGAGCGACGCGTGGACCATGACCGGCGCGGGCGCGGGACGCGCGGCCGGCTGGGTCATCGGGATGATGCGCGGGCTTCCCGCGTGCGACGCGGCGTGCGCGGCGACCGCCGGCGCGCCGGTGAAGGCGCCCGGGAGTCCGTTCGCGCGGCCGCTGAACGCCGGCTCGGCGACGCGGCGATCGTCCGCGCGTCCGAATCCGGTGGCGATGACCGTGATGGAGATGGCGTCGCCCATCGCTTCGTCGATGACCGCGCCGAAGATGACGTTCGCGTCGCGCCCCGCGGCGTCGACCACGACCGAGACCGCTTCGTTGATCTCGTGGAGGCTCATCGACTCCCCGCCCGTCACGTTCACGAGCAGCGCTTCGGCGCCGGCGATCGAGATGTCGTCGAGGAGCGGGCTCGAGACGGCCGACTGCGCCGCTTCGTACGCCCGATTCGGGCCGGTAGCCACGCCGGCGCCCATGAGGGCGTTCCCGCGCTCCGCCATGACCGTCTTCACGTCGGCGAAGTCGAGGTTCACGAGGCCCGGCACCGTGATGAGGTCCGAGATCCCCTTCGTCGCGTGATGGAGCACCTGGTCCGCGGTGCGGAACGCCTCGCGGAGCGGGGTGTTCTTGTCGACGATCGTGAGGAGCCGCTGATTCGGAATCACGATGAGCGTGTCGACGTTGCCGCGAAGTTCCTGGAGTCCGTCCTCCGCCGACTGCATGCGGCGGCGTCCCTCGAACTCGAACGGACGCGTCACCACCGCCACCGTCAGCGCGCCCTGCGAGCGCGCGATGCGCGCGACGACCGGCGCCGCGCCGGTCCCCGTGCCGCCGCCCATCCCGGCCGTCACGAACACCATGTCGGCGCCCGCGAGCGACTCGGCGATCATCTCCTCGTCCGCTTCCGCCGCCTGGCGGCCCACGTCGGGCTTCGCGCCCGAACCGAGGCCGCGCGTGATGGCGGCGCCCAACTGGAGCTTCCTCGGGCAGCGCGACTGCGTGAGGACCTGCGCGTCGGTGTTCGCCGCGAGGAACTCCACGCCCGTGAGACCCGACTGAATCATCCGATTGACCGCATTGCCGCCGGCCCCGCCGACGCCAATCACCTTGATCGAGGCTCCGGTCTGCTCCTGCCCGTCATCCACCAACTCGAACATCGTCACGCTCCTCTCTGGTTGCGCCGGTCCTAGACCAGCTCCTCGATCCACCGGCGCGCGCCGGTGAAGAACTTATGAAAGATGCCCGCGCCCGACGGACGGCCCGGCGCGTCGCACTGAAACGCGTGCAGCGCGAGACCGACGCCCGTGGCGTAGCGGGGGCCTGAAACCGATTCCTCGAGCCCCGTCACGCCGCGCGGATCGCCGCGCCGGACGGGGAGGCCGAAGACCTGCTCGGCGAGTTCCACCATGCCGGGAAGGAGCGACGCGCCGCCGGTGATGACGACGCCCGCCGCGAGAAGTTCCGAGGCGTGGCTCTTCCGCACTTCCTTCTGCGCCAGCGCGAAGATCTCCTCCGCGCGCGGCTCGATCATCATGGCGAGCATGTGGCGCGAGATGTCGCGATCGGGGCGACCGCCGACGCTCGGCACGCGCGCCATCTCCTCGGGCCGCACCATCGACGTGAGCGCGCAACCGCACTGGAGCTTCAGCGCCTCCGCGCGGTCGACCGGGGTCCGAAGCCCGATGGCGAGATCGTTCGTCACGTTCGATCCGCCGAGTCCGATGACGGCCGTGTGCCGGATCGTCCCCTCGCAGAAGACGGCGAGATCGGTCGTGCCGCCGCCGATGTCGAGGAGCGCCACGCCCATGTCGCGCTCCTCGTTCTCGAGCACCGCGTTCGCCGAGGCGAGCGGCTCGAGGACGAGTTCCTCCACGCGGAGGCCCGCCTTCTCCGCCGCGCGGACGATGTTCCGGCAGGCGCTCGTGCCGCCCGTGATGATGTGGACCTCCGCCTCGAGCCGCACGCCCGTCATGCCGACCGGGTCGCGGATCCCGTCCTGGTCGTCGACGACGAAGCCCTGCGGGAGCACGTGGAGGATCTCGCGGTCGGCCGGAATGGCGACCGCCTTCGCCGCCTCCACCACGCGCTCCACGTCCTGCGCGCGGATCTCGGTGTCCTTCCGCGACACGGCGATGACGCCGCGGCTCGTGAGCCCGCGGATGTGGTCCCCCGCGATGCCCGCGTAGACGCTCTGGATGCGCCGCCCCGACATCCGCTCGGCCTCGCCGATCGCATGCTGGATGGAGCGGACCGTCTTCTCGAGGCTGACGACGACCCCCCGCTTCAACCCGTCCGACGGCGCGGTGCCGACGCCGAGGATGTGGAGCCCCTCGCCGGACTCGTCCGCCTCCGCGACGATGGCGGTGATCTTCGTGGTGCCGATGTCGAGCCCGGTGTAGGTCTTCCCGTCCGCCATTCCGTCCTCCCCTCTGGGTGCTAGATCTTGTCCCGCACGGGCCCGAACGCCGCGGGCGCCTGGGCCGGCGCCCCCGCCGGCCCCGGCGCGCAGCGCACCACGACCTGGCCGCGGTAGCGCGCGTCCACGAGCGCCACGCTCCGCCCGCGCGCGCGCACGTCGCGCAGCGTCACGGCGAGCGCGCGCATCGCGGCGAGCGAGGCCTGCTCGGGATCGACGACGATGGGAATCTGCTCCCGCGCGGTGTGGAGCACCGCCCGGGAGCGCGACTCGGAAACGATGTCGGAGATGTCGGCGATGAGACCGACCTGCGGCGACTCCAAGTAGGCGAGCACGCGGAGCAGATCGTCGAGCGCCGGATTCTTGATCTTCACGCCGCTCTTCGCGGCGCCGATCTTCAAGCCCGTGATGACGGGACGGTCGGCCAGGAGCCCGCGTTCGAGCGGATCGAGCACCACGCCGCGCTCGTCGACCTCCACGAGCGCGCCCGCGCTCACGAGCGCGAAGGGGCGCCGCTCGTGGAGCCGGATGGAGAGCCCTCCCATCCGCCGCGTCACGTCGGCGTCCTCGATGCGCGCGTTCTGGCGCAGCGCCTCCTCCACGTCCGCCGGCCGGAGCAGAAGGAGGTTGTCCCCCTCGCGGACCGGGAGGATGGCGCGCACTTCCTCGTACGAGAGATAGAGGAGCCCGCTCACCTCGACTTCGTTCACGCGGAAGGGCGGCACGCGGCCGAGGAGCCGCGCCGCCGGAACCGCGGCCACGGGCGCCGCGAGCGCGAAGAGTCCGAGCACCGCGCCGGTCAAGAGCACGCGACGAGCCAGTCGCCGCCGCGCCGGCTTCTTCCACGTCGGAACGCCCCGGTAGCCCGCTCTCATGCCGCATGCTCCTTCGTTCGCGCCAACTCGCCGACGCGGTAGACGTCGCCCGCGCCGATGGTCAGGAAGACGTCGTTCGCGCCGAGGAGGCCCCGCACCACGGTGGCCGCCTCCGCGTGATCGGCGACGCGACGGACGCGCGTGCCGCCCTGCTTCGTCACCCGCTCGGCCAGCGCGTCGGCCGTCACGCCCGGGATCGGCTTCTCGCCGGCCGGGTAGATCGGGAGGAGCACCAATTCCGCCACGCCGGCGAAGCAGCCGGCGAAGCGGTCGAGGAGCGCCATGGTCCGCGTGTAGCGGTGCGGCTGGAAGACCGCGACGATCCGCCGGCCGTGCGTGGCGCGAATGGCGGCCACCGCGGCGGCGATTTCGGTCGGGTGATGCGCGTAGTCGTCGATCCAGAGCGCGCCCTGGAGCGTGCCGCGCGTCTCGAGCCGCCGCCCCACGCCCGCGAACTCGTGGAGCGCGTCGCGAATGGCGGCGACCGGCACGCCGAGTTCCCACCCCGCGGCGATGGCCGCGAGGGCGTTTCGCGCGTTGTGAATTCCCGTCACCTTCAATTCGATCGTCCCCTCGTCGCGGCCGCGGATGCGAAGCGCGAACTTGACGCCCGCCGGGCCGACCACCAGGTCCCGCCCCTCCACGTCGGCGTCGGCGCCGAGCGAGTAGGTGATCGTGCGGCGCTTGGCCTTCAGGCGGAGCGACGCCGCGTTCGGCTCGTCGGCCGGCAGCACGATCGTTCCGTAGAAGGGGACGCGATTCACGAACGTGGCGAAGGCCTCCCGGATCTTCTCGATGGATCCGTAGTAGTCGAGGTGCTCTTCGTCGACGTTCGTAATGACCGCGATGGTCGGCGAGAGGAAGAGGAAGGAGCCGTCGCTCTCGTCGGCTTCCGCGACGAGGAAGGGCCCCTGCCCCAGGCGCGCGTGCGCGCCGAGCGCCTTCAGCCGTCCGCCGACGATCACCGTCGGATCGAGCCCGCCGTGCGCCAGGATCTCCCCCACCATCGAGGTCGTCGTCGTCTTCCCGTGCGCGCCCGCCACGGCCACCGAGTACTTGATGCGCATCAATTCGGCCAGCATCTCGGCGCGCGGGATGACGGGGATGCCCCGCTCGTGCGCACGGAGGAGTTCCGGATTCGACTCGGCGATGGCGGTCGAGGCGACGACGACTTCCGCGCTCTCCACGTTCGCGGCGTCGTGCCGGGCCGCGATCGTCGCGCCGAGGCCCCGGAGCCGGCCGACCACTTCCGACTCCTTCGTGTCCGATCCCGAGACCTCGTAGCCGAGATTCAGGAGCACCTCCGCGATGCCGCTCATGCCGCTTCCGCCGATGCCGACCAGGTGGATCCGCCGAATGCGTCCGTACACGCGCTTACGCCCCGTCCCCGAGTTCGTCCGCGCTCGGCGGACGGGAGACCGCGGAGAGCGTCTCCATGGAATCGGCGATCCGCTCCGCGGCGTTCGTGCGCGAGAAGGCGCGCGCGTTCCGCCCCATGCGGCGAAGCCGCGGCTCGTCGCGCAAGAGCGCCTCGACGCGGCGCGCCAGGTCGTCGCCCTGCAGATCGGCGTCGGCGATCATCTCCGCCGCGCCCCGATCCACCAGGCCCTTCGCGTTCTCCGTCTGGTGGTCGTGCGTCGCGTGCGGATAGGGCACGAGCACCGCCGGCACGCCGCACGCCGTCAGCTCGGCGATCGTCATCGCGCCCGCGCGGCAGACCGCGAGGTCCGCCACCGCGTAGGCCATCTCCATCCGCTCGACGTAGGGCATCACGCGCACCGGGATCGGGAGGCGCGAGGTCTCGCGCGTCGCCCATTCGGCGTCGTCGCTTCCGGTCTGCCAGAGCACTTGGAGCCGCGGCACGCGCGCGAGGCGCGAGAGCGCGGCGCCGATCGCCTTGTTGATGCTCGCCGCGCCGCGGCTTCCGCCGAAGACGAGGAGGGTGCGCTTGCCCGGATCGAGCCGGAGCGCCTCGTAGGCGCCCGCGCGGTCTTGACGTAGGAGCGAGCGGCGGATCGGATTCCCCGTCACCTTCAAGTGGTCGCGCCTCCGGAAGAAGTGCCGCGATTCGAGAAAGCTGATGTGAACCTCCGAGGCGACGAGGCTGAGCCAGCGATTCGTCGCGCCCGGCACCGAGTTCTGCTCCTGCACGACCACCGGAATGCGGCGCAGCTTCGCGAGGAGCCCCACGGGTCCGCTCACGTAGCCGCCCGTCACGACCACCACGCGGGGCTTCTCCTCCCCGAGGATCCGCCACGTCTGTCCCAAGCTCGCCAGGAGCGCGAAGCCCGCCTTCAGCTGCCCGAAGCCGAGGCGCCGCGGAAAGCCGCGCGCCGCGATCGTCCGGAGCCGGTAGCCGGCGCGCGGCACGGCCGTCGCCTCGAGGCCGCGATCGGTGCCGACGAAGACGACCTCCGTGTCGGGATGGCGCCGCGCCCACTCCTCGGCGATGGCGAGGCCGGGATAGACGTGCCCGCCGGTGCCCCCGCCGGCGATCATGACCCGCCAGGGACCGGTCGATTCAGACACGCGCCACGCGGACGCCGCCGGAGCGGACGATCGGAGCGGGGCGCGAGCCGCCCTCGGCCTGGCTCGCGATGTTGAGAAGGACACCGACCACCCCCAGATTCACGACGAGGGCCGAACCCCCGTAGCTCAGGAACGGCAGCGGAAGGCCCGTCGTCGGAATGACGCCGGTGACGACCGCGATGTTCATGGCGACATAGACCGAGAGATTCACCGTGAGCCCCGCCGCGAGGTAGCGGCCGAATCGGTCGGGCGCGTTCGCCGCGACCTTGAGCCCGCGAAGGAAGAGCGCGACGTAGGCGATCAGGACGCCCACCGTGCCGAGGAGGCCGAGTTCCTCGCCGACCACCGCGTAGATGAAGTCGGTGTGCGGATCGGGGAGGAAGAAGACCTTCTGGAGCCCGTGGCCCGGTCCCGCGCCGAAGACGCCGCCCGAGCCGAGCGCGAGGATCGACTGCGAGACCTGCCAGTTCTTGCCGAGGACGTCGGCGTGGCCGGCGCCCCACTGCGCCTGCCAGGCGACGACGCGATCCATCATGTAGGGATTCCGGAGCACCGCGATCGACGCGACCACCACGCCGCCGAGGACGAGGAGCGCGAGGTGGCGCCGCTTCGCGCCGGCGAGATAGAGAAGCGCGAAGCCGGTCGAGAGGAGCGCGATGGTGCTCCCGAGATTCGGCTGCTTCAAGATGAGGAGCGCCAGGAGCCCGAGCACCAGGACGGCCGGCAGGAGTCCGTCGCGGAACGAGGCGATCCGGTCGCCCTTCTTGTCGAGGAGATGCGCCAGGTAGACGACGCAGGCGACCCGCGCCATCTCGGTCGGCTGGATGGTGAAGGTCGCCACCGAGAGCCAGCGGTTCGCGCCGCGCACGCCTTCGCCCCCGAGGGCGATGAGGACGCCGAGGAGCACGACGCTCGCCCCCAGCGCCCAGGGCGCGAGCCGCTGCAGGCGGTGGTAGTCGACGCGCATGAGGAGCGCCAGGAGCCCGAGTCCGAGCAGGACGCGCACGGCGTGGCGCTGCAGGAAGTACGTGCCCGAGTCGTAGCGGCTCGCGCCGAGGAAGGCGCTCGAGGAGTAGACCATGACGACGCCGAGGGCCACGAGGCAGGCGACCGGCGCGACGAGCGCCCAGTCGAAGCGGCGCGTGGAACCGACGGCCGTGTTCATCGCCCCGCTCCCGCGCGCTCGCGCTCCAGCGTGTGCACCGCCGCCTCGAACCGCGCCCCGCGATCCTCGAAGTTCCGGAACATGTCGTACGAGGCGCAGCCGGGCGATAGGAGGACGACCCCTCCTGGGGTCGCGTGGGATCGCGCGGTCGCCACCGCCGCCTCGAGGGTCGCCGCACGGGTCGTCGGCACCTGTGGCCAGGCGCGTTCGATCGTCTCGGCCGCTTCACCCAACGTGACGAGATGGTGCACCCGCTCGTGGACCAGCGGCTCGATGGCCGCGAAGTCCCCGTCCTTGTCCCGTCCTCCCGCGATCAGCACGATCGGCTCCGCGTACGACTCGAGCGCCCGGCGCATCGCGTCGACATTCGTCGCCTTGGAGTCGTTCACGTAGCGCACGCCGTCGATCGTGGCGACGAGCGTGAGCCGGTGCGGCAGTCCCTTGAACTCGCGGAGCGCCTTCGCGACGGCCGACGGCGCGATGCCGACGGCGATCGCGGCGGCGGCCGCGGCGCAGACGTTCTCCGTGTTGTGCGGCCCCGGAAGCGCCACCTCGTCGCGGCGAAGGAGCGTCCCGTGACTCCCGCCGAAGCGCCAGCGGAGCGAATCCCCGTCGAGCCAAACGCCGTCCCCCGTCGGGTCGGCGAAGCCGAACCAGAGCGGCCGGGAACGCATGGGCCGAAGGAGCGCCGTGATGCGCGCGTCGCCGAGCGGCTGGACGCGGAAGTCCTCCTCGCCCTGCTGCTCGAAGAGGCGCCCCTTCAAGGCCGCGTAGCGCTCGATCGTCTTGTGGCGGTCGAGATGGTCGGGCGTCACGTTCAAGAGGACGCCCACGCGCGGCCGGAAGCGCGTGCACGCCTCCAATTGAAACGACGAGACCTCGACGACCAGGAGTCCCTCCGCGGGGACTTCCTCCGCGCGCTCCGAGAGCGCGACGCCGATGTTCCCGAGCACGTCGGTCGCCCGCCCCGCCGCGCGCCCCATGGCGCCGAGGAGTTCGACCGTGGTGCTCTTCCCGTTCGTGCCGGTGACGGCGACGATCGGCGCCTTCGCGACCGCGTGGCCGAGTTCGAGTTCGGCCACGATCGGAATGCCGCGCCGCTCGGCGTCGCGGAAGATCGGCGCGTCGGGCGGGACGCCGGGGCTCGCGACCACGAGGTCCCGTCCTTCGAGCGCGCTCGCGTCGGCGACGCCGAAGCGGAGTTCCACCCCGAGCGGCTCGAGCTCGCGGACGGCCGCGGCGAGTTCCCCCGCGGCGCGGCGATCGACGAGGCGCGCGTGCCCGCCGTGGCGGACGATCAGCTTCGCGGCCGCGATGCCGCTCCGCGCGGCGCCGACGACGAGGGCCTTCGCCCCGGCGAAGAAGGGCCGTTCGCTCACTGGAGCTTCAACGTGCTCAATCCGACGAGGGCGAAGAGCGCGGCGGCGATCCAGAAGCGGACCACGACGCGCGTCTCCTTCCAGCCGGAGAGTTCGAAATGGTGATGGAGGGGCGACATGCGGAGGATCCGCTTCCCCCATAGCTTGAACGAGAGGACCTGCGCCATGACCGAGAGCGCCTCGAGAACGAAGACCGCGCCGACGATGGCGAGGAGGAACTCGCGCTTGATCAGGACCGCGACCGTGCCGAGCGCGGCGCCGAGCGAGAGCGAGCCGGTGTCTCCCATGAAGACGTCCGCCGGATGGCAGTTCCACCAGAGGAAGCCGAGCGTCGCCCCGAGCACCGCCGCGCAGAAGACGGTCAGCTCGCCCGCGCCCGGGATGTAGGCAACCTGGAGATACTGCGAGAACTTCACGTGGCCGGTGATGTAGCACATGCCGCCCAGCGCCACGGCGGC
>DASTSZ010000041.1:0-2108 GCA_035760425.1 Candidatus Eiseniibacteriota bacterium
GATGTCCTTGCCCTTCTGGATGCGGTAGAGCGGCGGCATGGCGATGTAGACGTAGCCGCGCTCGATCAGGGGGCGCATGTGGCGGAAGAGGAAGGTGAGCAGAAGCGTGCGAATGTGCGCGCCGTCCACGTCGGCGTCGGTCATCAGGATGATCCGGTGATAACGCGCCTTGTCGGCGTCGAACTCGTCGTCGATGCCGGTTCCGAGCGCGGTGATGATGGTCCGGATTTCCTCGTTCCCGAGCATCTTGTCGAGCGAGGCCTTCTCCACGTTGAGGATCTTGCCCTTCAGCGGAAGGATCGCCTGGAAGCGGCGGTCGCGGCCCATCTTCGCGGAACCGCCGGCCGAGTCGCCCTCGACCATGTAGATCTCGCACTCGGCCGGGTCGGTCAACTGGCAGTCGGCCAGTTTCCCGGGCAGCGAGCCGGAGTCGAGAATGCTCTTCCGTCGCGCCAGGTCGCGCGCCTTCCGGGCCGCCTCGCGCGCGCGGGCGCTCTGCACGCACTTCTCCACGACCTTCTTCGCGACGGCGGGATTCTCCTCGAAGTAGTTTCGAAGTCCTTCGCCCACGATCGACTCGACCACGCCCTTGGCTTCGGTCGTGCCGAGCTTCCCCTTCGTCTGCCCTTCGAACTGGGGATCGGGGAGCTTGATGCTCACCACGGCCGTCAGCCCTTCGCGCACGTCCTCGCCGCCGAGCGAGACCTCCTTCAGCGACTTCATGAGGCCCTGCTTCTCGGCGTAGTTGTTGATCGTGCGCGTCAGCGCGGCGCGGAATCCGACCAAGTGCGTGCCGCCCTCGATCGTGTTGATGTTGTTCACGAACGAGAAGACGTTCTCGACGTAGCCGTCGTTGTACTGGAGGGCGAAGTCGACGGTGATCTTGTCTTTGTCCTTCGAGTAGGAGATCGGCGCCGGGTGGAGGACCGTCTTGTTCTCGTTCAGGTACTTCACGAACGAGACGATGCCGCCCTCGTACTGGAAGTTGTGCTTCTTCCCGGTCCGCTCGTCCTGGAAGAGGATTGTGATCCCCTTGTTCAGGAACGCGAGTTCGCGAAGGCGCTGGGAGAGCGTGTCGAAGTTGTAGTCGGTCGTCTCGAAGATGGTGGGATCGGGCTTCCAGTGGACCGACGTGCCGGCGTCTTCCGCCGCGCCCAACTCCTTCAAGTCGGTGGCGACGTCGCCATGCTCGTAGCGCTGCTGGTAGCGCTTCCCATCTCGGCGCACTTCCACTTCCAGCCACTCGGAGAGCGCGTTCACCACGGAAACGCCGACGCCGTGGAGTCCGCCCGAGACCTTGTAGGTGTTCTCGTCGAACTTGCCGCCGGCGTGGAGCGTGGTCATCACGACTTCCACCGCGGGACGGTTCTGGGTCGGATGCGTGTCGACCGGAATGCCTCGGCCGTTGTCCCACACCGTCACGCTCGTGTCGGCGTGGATCGTGACGCGCACCTCGTCGCAGTAGCCGGCCAGCGCCTCGTCGACGGAATTATCCACCACCTCGTAGACGAGATGGTGAAGCCCGCTCTGCCCGGTCGAGCCGATGTACATGGCCGGGCGCTTGCGGACGCCCTCCAGGCCCTTGAGGACCTGAATGTTCCGCGCGTCGTACGAGTGGCCCTCCTTGGTCGGCGGCGTCATGGTCGTTGCCGCATCGTCACCCGGTCGGCTCAAATCGAGAACCCTCCTTCCCCCTCATCGGAACCAGCCGAATGCCTCGCAACTTCGCGTCGGCCGGCAGCCGTCCATTGACGTCATCGAGAATCCCTTGGCGTAGGACGGCAAGATGCCCCATCCAAACCGCGCCCTGCACTTCCACGAGCAGCTCTCCGTCGCGAACACCGACGGCGTGCGTGCGGCGCGCGACCTCAGGCCCGACCACCTCGGGCCAGAGATCGGTCGCCGCGGCCGTGGCCACGCGCTCCTCGATGTGAAGCCCCGCCAGGATCCGGTCGATCACCGACCCGACCACCACCGGCGCTCCGCCTCGATTGTCCGCTCCCGCGCGCTTCATGCGGCGGTCACCTCCATGGCGAGCGAGTCGATCGACATCTCCTGAAACCGCGCCGGCGCCGTGCTGAGCGGGCGGCATGCCGTCACGATCGTCT
>DASTSZ010000042.1:0-9558 GCA_035760425.1 Candidatus Eiseniibacteriota bacterium
ACTGCTCGTCCTTCTGGATGCACCGGCCGCTCGGCGTGTAGTACTTCGCCGTGGTCAGCTTCAGCTTCGGCCCGCGCACGCTCCGCGTGAGCGGAATGACGGTCTGGACGAGGCCCTTGCCGAACGTCGTCTGGCCGGCCACGACGCCGAGGTCGAGATCCTGCACCGCGCCCGAGACGATCTCGCTCGCGCTGGCGGTCCACTGGTTCACGAGCACCACGAGCGGATAGCCGAGGTGCGGCTGGTCGGCCGTGGAGATGAAGTCGCGGTTCTGCGACGGATCGCGGCCGCGCGTGTAGACGATCTTCTTCCCGCGCGGCGCGAACTCCTCGGAGACCTCGACGGCCTGCGAGAGGAGGCCGCCCGGATTGAACCGGAGATCGAGGATCAGGCCGCGCATCTTCTGCTTCTCGAGCTTCGAGAGCGCCTGGTCGATCTCCTCGCGGCTGCGTTCGGAGAAGGACGAGAGGCGGATGTAGCCGATCCCGTTCTCGAGCACGCCCGCGAAGGGAACGCTCTTGATCTGGATGATGTCGCGCGTGATCTCGAAATCCATCGGCTTGTCGCGGCCCTCGCGGAAGATCGTGAGGGTGACTTTCGTCCCCTTCTCGCCGCGCATCCGCTTCATGGCGTCGTCGAGGGAGAAGCCCTCGGTGCTCGCGCCGTCGATGCGGATGATCCGGTCGCCGCCCTGCATGCCCGCGCGCCAGGCCGGCGTCCCCTCGATGGGCGACACGACCGTGACCCACGAGTCGCGCATGCCGATCGAAATGCCGATGCCGCCGAAGGCGCCGTGCGTCGTCGTTTCGAGCCGCTCGGCCTCTTCCTTGTCGAGATACTGCGAATAGGGATCGAGCGTCCGCAGCATGCCGCGGATCGCGTTATCCATGAGCTTGTCGGTGGTGACCGGCTCGACGTAGTGGTCGCGGACCTTGGTCAGCACCTGGATGAAGCGCTCGATGTTGGCGTAGGTGTTGTCGCTGGTCTCCTGAACGCGCCCGACCGCCCAGGTGCCCATGACGAGCGCCGTGACGAGGATGAAGACCGCGAAGATCTGTCTGCGATTCATGTTGGGGGTCCCTTCCTGCGGGGCGGTTACCGGCCGGCCAGCATTGATTTTACATCACTTAGGATGATCTCGGCCAGCGTCTCAGCCGGTTTCATTCCATCCAAGACCCGGATCCTATCCGGTTCTGTATCGGCAATCAGGAGGTAGCTCTCCCTGACTTTTTCTAAGAACACCGAGCCCTCCCGTTCGATCCGGTCGATCCCAAAGTTTCCCTGCCGGTTGCGAGACCGGGCGATACCCTCTTGGACGGGTATATCGATCAAAAAGGTTCGGTCGGGCCGGATCCCCCCGGTGGCCCAGTCGTTCATCCGCCTCACTTCCTCGACTCCCGCGCGCCGCCCGCCCCCCTGGTAGGCCAGAGTGGCGTCGGTAAACCTGTCGCAGACAACGACTTCCCCGGCCGCCAGCGCGGGCCCGATGAGGCTCCGGACGTGCTGGGCGCGGGAGGCCAAAAAAAGGAGGAGCTCGGTCTCGGGAAAGACCGGCTCCTCGCTGATGTTCAAGACCAGGCTACGGATTTCTTCGGCGAACGGGGTGCCCCCCGGCTCGCGCGTCCGGCGGACCGGAATCTTCGCCACCTTCAGCGCGAATTCCAGGAGACCCGCCTGGGTCGACTTCCCGGACCCCTCGATTCCCTCGAGGGTGACGAAGAGGCCCGGCATCGATGTCGTTCTACGCGCTCTTGCGCGCCGCCTTCTTCAGGCCGCGACGCTTGATCGCGCCGCGCTTCGGCTCGGCCTTCGCCTTCCCCTTCTTGGCGCTCTTCTGGCCGTACTTCGTGATGTAGTCCTCGACCATCTGCCGCGCCTGGTCGTCCGGAATCTGGACCGGCGGCGACTTCTTGAAGTAGGACGACGGCGCGATCTGGGCGCCGTAGAGACCGTTGTCCAACGCGAGCTTCGCGCAGCGCACGGCGTCGATGATGACGCCGGCCGAATTCGGCGAGTCCCAGACCTCGAGCTTCAGTTCGCAGTTCAGCGGAACGTCGCCGAACGTGCGCCCTTCGAGGCGGATGTAGGCCCACTTCCGGTCGTCGAGCCACTCGACGTAGTCGCTGGGGCCGATGTGGACGTTCTTCGCGCCGATGTCGTAGCTGAGCATGGAGGTGACCGCGTTCGTCTTCGAGATCTTCTTCGACTCGAGCCGCTCGCGCTCCAGCATGTTCAAGAAGTCGGTGTTTCCGCCCACGTTCAACTGGCTCGTCCGCTCCAAGCGGACCCCGCGGTCCAGGAAGAGGCGCGTGAGCACGCGGTGGACGATCGTGGCGCCGACCTGCGACTTGATGTCGTCGCCGATCACCGGGAGCTTCTTCTGCTCGAACCGGCGCTGCCAGTACTTCTCGCGCGCGATGAAGACCGGGATGGCGTTCACGAAGGCGCAGCCGGCTTCGAGGATCTGCTCGACGTACCACTTCGTCGCTTCCTCGCTCCCGACGGGCAAGTAGTTCACGACGACGTCGGTCTTCGTGTCCTTGAGGAGGCGGACGATGTCGGCCGTCTGGCCGGGCGCCTTGTGGATGATCTGCGAGAGGTACTTCCCGAGGCCGTCGTGCAGCATGCCGCGCGCGACCGGAACGTTCATGCGGGGCACGTCGCAGAACTTGTAGGTGTTGTTCGGCCAGGTGTAGATGGCCTCCGAAAGATCCTTGCCGACCTTGTTGCGGTCGATGTCGATCGCCGCGCTGAACTCGACGTCCTTGATGTGGTAGCCGCCGAGATTGACGTGCATGAGTCCCGGCACGAAGTCGGTGTCCTTGGCGTTCCGGTAGTAGTGGACGCCCTGGACCAATGATGACGCGCAGTTGCCGACGCCGATAATGGCGACGCGAACCTTACCCATGTGTCGTCCTTCCTCCGTTTGCGGATGAATCTCCCTTTGTCAACCGGCGGACATGATACACACGCTGCCCCACCGTGACGAGGGTCAAAAGGAAGAGAAGCCCTAGGACGCCGGGCATAAACCGTTGTCCTAAAAGGGCTCCGAGGCCAAGGAGGAGCATCCGCTCGGGACGCTCCATCACCCCCACCTTGCACTCCAGGCCGAGCCCTTCGGCTCGCGCGCGCGTGTAGGAGACCATGAAGGAGAGAATGAGCGTCGAGAGCGCCAGGAAGGCCATCGTCCGGCCCTCCGGGTCGCCCCAACGGGCGCCCGCTTCCATCTCGCCCTGGAGCCAGAGCGCGCCGCCCTGCGCGCGGGAGAAATAGTAGGCCGCGAGTCCGGCGAAGAGAGCCCCCTCGCCGATCCGATCGAGCGTCGAGTCGAGGAAGGCGCCGAAGGTCGTCGAGGTGTTCGTGGCGCGCGCCACGTCCCCGTCCATCATGTCGCAGAGTCCGGAGAGGCCGAGGAGGAGCGCCGCGCTCAAGAAGTCGCCGCGGGAGAGAAGGAGCGCCGCGAGGATGGAGAAGGCGAGACCGGCGATCGTCAGGTGATCGGGCTTGAGCCCGCGCTTCGCGAGGACGTCCGCGATCGGGCGGAAGACGGTTCGGGCTCGTTCCTTCCATCCGTTCACTCGTCGCCCTCCCTGGAGTCCTTCGAATCCGAGTCGTCATCCGGCTCGTCGTCGTCCGGCTCCTCGGCGTCATCCCCGCCGCCGGCGCCGTCGCGGCGGCCGCGCTTCGCCTTCGGCGCGCCTCCCACCACGATGACGAATTCGCCTCGCGGCGTTCGCCCCTCCGCCCACGCGACGAGCGCGGAGAGCGGACCGCGCTGCGTCTCCTCGAACTTCTTCGTCAGCTCGCGCGAGACCGACGCGGGCCGGTCGCCCATCCCCTCGAGGAGATCGGCGAGCGTCGCGCGCACGCGGTGGGGCGACTCGAAGAAGATGAGGGTCCGCGGGTCGCCGCGCAACTCCTCGATGCGCGTCCGCTTCCGCCCCGACTTCCGCGGGAGGAATCCCTCGAACGCGAAGCGGTCGGTCGGAAGGCCCGAGACCTCGAGGGCGCAGAGCGCGCTGGAGGGCCCCGGGACCGGCACGATCGGAAGGCCCGCCTCGACGGCGGCGCGAACGAGCGTGAAGGCGGGATCGGAGATGCCGGGCGAGCCGGCGTCCGAAACGACGGCCACCGCGTCGCCGGCGCGAAGCCGGTCGATCAGCTCCGGGGTACGGCGATCCTTGTTGTGGTCGTGATAGGAGACGAGCGGCCGCGCGATGCCGAACCGCGTGAGGAGTTGCCCCGTGTGCCGCGTGTCCTCCGCCGCGATCACGTCGACGTCGCGGAGCACGCGCTGCCCGCGCGGGGAGAAGTCGTCGAGATTTCCGATCGGCGTCGCCACGAGGTAGAGCGTCCCCGGCGCGACCGCGCGTTCCGTCGTCTCGCTCACGCCGCGCGTCCCCAGACTTCGTCCGCCGCCTCGCGAAACGCGACGACGGCGCGTTCGATCCCCGTGTCGTCGACGTCGAGATGCGTGATGGCGCGAAACGCGCCCGGCCCGCCGAAGGCGAGGACGAGGACGCCGCGCCGCTCCACCGCCGAGACGAACGCGCCGATCTTCTCCGGCTCGCGCGCCGCCGACGCGATGACGATGTTCGTCTCGATCTCGCGGGGATCGATCGTGAACGCCGGGATCTCCGCGATCGCCTCGGCGAGCCGCCGCGCGCGGCGATGGTCGTCGCCGATGCGGTCGCGATGGTGATGGAGCGCGTGGAGCGCGCCCGCGGCGAGGACGCCGACCTGGCGCATGGCGCCGCCGAACATCTTCCGCGTCGCGCGCGCCTCCGCGACGAACGCCGCGCTCCCCGCCACGGCCGAGCCGATCGGCGCGCCGAGGCCCTTCGAATAGCAGACCATGACCGAGTCGGCGCACGCGGCGTAGTCGGCGAGCGGGACGCCCGAGGCGGCGCTCGCGTTCCAGAGGCGCGCGCCGTCGAGATGGATCGGGAGCCCGAGCGAGGCGGCCGCCTCGCGCACGGCGCGCAGGCGCTCGAGCGAATAGACGGCGCCGTTTCGCCAATTGAAGGTGTTCTCCACCTCCACGAGCGCGATCGGCCCGGCGACGCCGTCCGCGGGCCCCGCGACATCAGCGCCCGCGCCCGCCAGCCCGCGAACCGCCGCGGGATCGAGCCGCCCGCGATCGCTTCCCTCGAGGAAGTGAAAGCGCCGCCCCATCAACTCCACGAGCGCGCGCGACTCCACGTAGACGAAGTGCGCGTTCGGATCGAGCGCGATCCGGTCGCCCCGCTTCGTCTGCACGGCGACCGAGATCTCGTTCCCCATGCAGCCGGTCGGGACGAAGAGCGCCGCCTCCTTCCCCAGGAGCGCCGCCGTCTCCTCCTCGAGACGCCGGACGGTCGGATCGCCGGCGAAAACGTCGTCGCCGACCTCCGCGTCCGCGATGGCGCGACGCATGGCCGGCGTCGGTTTCGTGACCGTGTCGCTTCGTAGATCGACGTAAGTCGTTGTCAGGCAATCTCCCTTCGATTGAATCCCCGAGGGGCGAATGATAGTCTCAATGGCACTTGGTACGGGAACGTTCGGCCCGCCCGCGGAGTATAAGGGGTGCGGGCCATCGGAACCGATTCACGGAACCATAGAAGGAGGTCTCGTAAAGATGTTCGGATTCTGGGATCCGACGATGTTGCTCCTCATCCCGGGCATGATCCTGGCGTTCTATGCCCAGATGAAGGTGAACTCGACCTATCAGAAATACAGCGAAGTGCCGGCGGCGAACGGCCGCACCGGCAAGGCGATCGCGGAGATGATCCTTCGCCAGAACGGCATCACGGACGTCACGGTGGAGCGGGGCGAGGGTTTCCTCTCCGACCACTACGACCCGGTGCACAAGAAGGTCCGCCTCTCGCCGCACAACTTCGAGGAGCCGTCGGTCGCGGGCGTCGCGGTCGCGGCGCACGAGGTGGGCCACGCCATTCAGCATCACCAGGGCTACGCGCCGCTCCAGTTCCGGACGACGATCGTCCCGCTCGCGAACGTTGGGTCGAGCCTCTCGTGGATCTTCATCTTGGCGGGCCTCTTCTTCGTGCCCGGCTTGAAGATCGCCGGGTTCAGCCTGCTCGACGTGGGGATCGTGCTCTTCTCCTTCGCGGTCCTCTTCCAGCTGGTGACGCTGCCGGTGGAATTCGACGCCAGCAAACGCGCGCTGGTGCAGCTCAATCAGTTGGGGCTCGTGGCGCCTCGCGAACAGGAAGGCGCGAAGAAGGTTCTCGACGCGGCGGCGCTCACGTACGTGGCGGCGGCGACGGCGGCGATCCTCCAGTTGGTGCGTCTCTTGATTCTGCGCGATCGCCGCAACTGACCGCGGCACGTCATACGAAACGAGAAACGGGACGCCACGCGGCGTCCCGTTTCGCTATCCCCCATGCAGCTATTCGATTGTGCGGCTGGCCTTCAGATCTGGGCGACGATGTCCTTCAGTTCCTTCGAGACCTTGAAGACCGGCACGCGGCGCGGCGGCACGGGGACCGATTCGCCCGTGCGCGGATTCCGCGCGAGCCGAGACTTCCGGTCCTTCACCTTGAACGTGCCGAAGCCCCGGATCTCGATGTGCTTGCCGGTGGCCAGCGCGCGGGACACGGCCTGAAGAAACTCGTCGACGGTATCGGCGACGTCCTTCTTCGTGAGGCCGGTGCGCTCGGCGATTTCGTCTACGAGATCTGCCTTGGTCATCCGCTCCTCCTGGCGAATCGGGGTGCGCGGTGCTCTAACATGGAGTCGGGAGGGAACATAGCCCAACTCGGGCGCGCGGCGCTACTTTAGACCCGCAGAAGATAGTGTCAATACTTTTCCTGCGTTAGCTTTCGCTCTACCAGGCGATTGCAACGCTTGGCCGTGCAAGGAGCGGGTTCCGGAGGGGCCCCCGACGGGCGCCTCGGATGGTTGGATGTATCCAGGCGATATACCGTTGCACCACATCAACTTATGGAGTTCGAATTGACCCCTTCGCGCCTCGCCCGTGGCACGCCGGTTGCCCTTCTTCCCCCCGGAACGATTCTGGGGGAGCCACCTAGCCGCGGTCCTGAACCCGCGTCGCCGGCCCTGCACCGACCGCACGCTAGCTGTATGGCTCCCGCTTCGTTCCCCCGATGACGGGCTCTCCGAAACACTTTCTCCTCTTCTTCATCGACGGCATCGGAGTCGGCTCGGCCGATCCCGCCATCAACCCGCTCGCGACGGGGCGCTTCCCGACGCTCGCGCTGACCGCGGAGAGCGCGCCCACGGCCCGCGCGGGGCCTCCGGGGCTCGCCGGGGGGCTCGACGCCGCCATGGGCGTGAAAGGCCTTCCGCAGAGCGCCACGGGGCAAACGGCGATCCTCACGGGGATCAACGCTTCCGCCGCGCTCGGGCACCACATGTCGGGTTTCCCGGGGCCGACGCTTCGAAAGCTCCTCGTCGAGCACTCGATCTTGAAACGCCTCCTCGCCGCGGGGGCCTCCGCCGACTTCGCCAACGCCTTCGGCCCCCGATTCTTCGAGCGCCCGGAGGCGGAGCGCCGCATGTCGGCCACGACGCTCGCGACGCTCGCCGCGGGACGGCCCTTCCGCACGTGGGAGGACTTGGTCGAGGGCCGCGCGGTCGTGCACGACCTGACGCACTGGCGGATGCGCGAGTGGGGCTACGACCTCCCCCTTCGCACACCCGAAGAGGCGGGCGCGATCCTCGCGCGCCAAGCCGAGCCGGAGGGCGCGGCGCGGAGCTTCACGCTCTTCGAGTACTTCGAGACCGATCGCGCGGGCCACGCGCAGGATCGGGAGCGCGCGCTTCGCTGCCTCGAGGATCTCGACCGCGCGCTCCAGACGGTGCTCGATTCGGTGGATCTCTCGACGACCACCGTCGCGGTGGTGAGCGATCACGGGAATCTGGAAGACGAGCGCGTCGCCACCCACACGATGAATCCCGCCTTCTTCGCGGCCTGGGGCGCGGGCGCGCAAGGGCCGCGCCTCGAGCGACTCACGGACATCGCGGGCTTCGTCTTCCGTTCGCTCGAACTCGCGGAGGGCAACGAAACGGGCGCCCCCGGCTCCTAGCCGGAAGCGCCCGCGCGCTGCGTCGAACGAGCGGCCGAACGGGCCGCGCCCGATTACTTCAATCGCTTGATGATATGCCAGCCGTAGGGGCTCGTCTGCGGATCGAAGTCCGCCATGCCGATGTTCCCCGGGCTGATCGCGAAGCCGACGTTCCCGAACGCCGGGACCATGCCGTTCCGCGCGTACTCGCCCGGGCCCGGCGGCACGCCGATGCCCGACATGCCGTAGATGCCCGGAGGCGAGTCGTCGGTGTACTGCTTCACGAGGGCGTCGAAGTCCTCGCCGTTCCGCGCGCGCTCCAGGACTTCGTACGCGAGCTTCTTCGCCTCTTCCTTCGGTCGCGTCGCGCGCGTGCCGGAGCCCGCGAACGCGATGAGGATGTGCTGCACCTGCACGTGCTGCGGTTCGACCGCCGGCTTCACCGGCATCGTCCCCGCCGCCTTCGTCCCCTCGCTCACGGCTCCTCCCTTCGCGGCGCCCGCCTTCCCGGCTTTCGCCTTCGCGCTCTTCGCCTTGGTCTTCGCGTCCTTCGACTTCGCCTTCGCCTCGGCGGCCTTGGCTTCGCCCGCCTCCTTCGCCTGCGCGGCCTCTTCCTTCGCCTCGGCGGCCTTGGCCTGACCGGCCTCCTTCGCCTCGGCGGCGTGTTCCTTCGCCTCCTCCGCCTTCACTTCGCCGGCGGCTTTGGCCGCGTCGGCGGGCGCGTCGTCGGCGCGCGCCGGCAGAGCGCCGAGCGCGAGTCCGAGCGATACGCCGAAGACGAGAAGGGTCGATGCCGCGCGGTCGGCCGCGCGGCGCGCGTTGCGTCGCATCGTGAATTCTCCTTGGTGGTTTTTCGGTCCGCTAGAAGATGAGCACGCCGCTGGCGACCACGGTCGTCCAGCCCTTGCCCGAGCAGACCGCCGACTGCGTGACGTTGAACGTGCGAACGATTTCGCTCGCCATCTTGAAGACCTGCTCCTTCTCGTCCCACGCCGCGTTCTCGTCGAACTCGAGCCCGAGGGTCGTGGCGAGCATGGAGGCGGCCATGTCCTCGGCGAAGTCGCCGGCGAACTCGTCCGTCTCGCCGTAGGCGTGGTGCTCGCTCAGGTAGCCGTACTGGCTCTTGTCGGCCGGAATGGCGCAGCCGATCGAGGCCGCGATGAGACGCGCGCGCTCGTTCGACGCCTGGCGGGCCATGACGCAGAAGGCGATGCTGCCGGGGGCGATGAGCTTCACGCCCTCGTCTTTCGGGATGATCTTGCAGTGCGGCGGAAAGATGCTCGACACGTGCACGAGGTTCAGGCGCTCGATTCCCGCGTCGCGGAGCGCCAGCTCGAACGACCGGAGTTGATCGCGGTGGGTCCCCACGCCCTTCGTGAAGAAGATCTTCGTCGGCACGGCGGAAAGGCCGTGGAACGGGCGGGCCTGCCCTTCGCTGGACGCGCCGGGGGCCTCGGCAACGGCGCCGGCGGATGAGGCATCGGTCGTTCGCTTCATTTCGTTTGGGTCTCCTCCAATCGCTGTTCGAGGC
>DASTSZ010000043.1:0-6839 GCA_035760425.1 Candidatus Eiseniibacteriota bacterium
CGAACCCGTCGTGGTTCACGTCGCCGGCGGACGCGACGGACGTGCCGAACTGGAGTTCGCTCGTGATGCCGCCGACCGGCCTCGCTTCGAAGGTGACGTCGACGACGCCGTCGGCGTCGGGGCCGCCGCGGAAGAGGTAGCCGCGGCCGACGCGCGTCGTCGACGCGTTCACCGGAACGAAGCGCGGCGCGCCGACCCAGAGATCGTCGTAGCCGTCGCCGGTCGCGTCGCCGATCCCGGCCAGGGCCGCGCCGAAGAACTCGAGCGAGCGCAAGCCGGAGAGCGTGCGATCCGAGATCGCGTCGAGCGACGGGCCGCCCCAGTAGAGGAAGACGCGTCCCATGAATTGGCTCACGGGCGAGCCGACCGCGATGTCCTTCCAGCCGTCGCCGTTCAGGTCGCCGGCGATCGCGACGGCGTACCCCGTGAGGGCGCGCGCCTGCACCATCGGCACCTGAAGGGTCACGTCGGGAACATCGTCCGAGCCCGGACCGCCGAAGTAGACGTAGGCGCGGCCGGCGTTCACGGCGTCCGCGTCGCTCCATTCCGCGCCGACCACGACATCGGGGAATCCGTCGCCGTTCACGTCGCCCGCCGCCGAGACGGAGACGCCGAAGCGGTCGCCCGGTTCGGCGCCCGTCAGTCGCAGGAACGGCGACGGCGCGGGGGCGGCGATCGACGAGCCCGCCGCGAGCCAAACGCCGGCGATCGAGGTGAGGAAACCGATGGCGAGGGGCGTGGCGCGGAGCGCGAGGGACATGCGATCTCCCGTTCGAGCAGGATGTCGGGGCGAAGCGAGACTGCCATGATACCACCCGGCCGGCCGGGTTAGGGCATCTCGCCTTTCAAGATCGTCGCGAGTTTCGACGGGTCGATATTCCCGCCGCTCACCACGCAGACGATCGTGCCGCCGCCGGCGCGCCCGCTGAGCGCGGCGGCCACGGACGAGGCGCCCGCCCCTTCGGCGACGAGGCGCGTACGGGCCGCGAGAAGCCGGATCGCGGCCGCCGTTTCCTCGAGCGAGACGACGACGCTTCCCGCGAGAAGCGTGCTCGCGAGCGGCCACATCTCTTCCAGCACGCTCTTCCCGCCGATCCCGTCGACGAATGACGGCCGGTGGTCGATCGCGACCGGCGCGCCCGCCGCGAGGGACGCGGCGAGGGGCGCGGCCGTCTCGACTTCCGCCGCGAGCACGCGCGTTCGGGGCGAGAGCGCGCGGAGCGCCGACGCGATGCCGCAGGAGAGGCCGCCGCCGCCGAAGGGGACGATCACGGTGTCGACCTCGGGAAGGTCCTCCGCGATCTCGATCCCGATCGTGCCGTTGCCCGCGATCACATCGACGTCGCTCACCGGGTGGATGAAACGCCCGCGCATGCCCTCGCGGCGATGCGTGATCATGACGCGCCACCACTCGTCGAATGAAACCTTCGTGATCGCGCCGCCGAGTCGCTCGATGGCCTCGAGCTTGGCCGCGGGCGCATGCTCCGGAACCACGACGCCGCAGGAGATGCCGAGCCGCCGCGCGTTCCAGGCGACGCCCTGCGCCATGTTGCCGGCGCTCGCGGTGTAGACGCCCTCCGCCAATTCCGCGGGCGTGAGGCGCGCCATCGCGTTTCCGGAGCCCCGCACCTTGAACGAGCCGATGACCTGGAGATTCTCGGGCTTGAGGAAGATCCGCGTCCCGTCCGGTCCCGCGGGAAGCGGGAGAAGCGGCGGCCGGAGAACGAAGCCCCGAATGCGGTCGTGCGCCGCGCGAATCGCCTCGAGCGCCGGCGCGCGGAGGTCAGGCATCGCGCCGCCCGCCGAGTTCGAACGATACGCCGGCTCCCGCGGCGAGGGCGCGGAGATAGGCGGCGCGCGCGGCGCAGAGGTCCTGGATGGCGAGCCCGACCGACTTGAAGAGCGTGATCTCCGCGTCGTCGCGGCGGCCGGTCGCCGATCCGGCGATCACCTGGCCGAGTTCCGCGGCGATCGGATCGGGACCGACGGCGCCCTCTGCGATCGCGAGGAGAATGTCGCCCGCCTCCGCCATCGCCGATTCGCGGCGGTCGACGACGACGCGCGCGCGACGAACGACCTCGCCGTCGACTTCGCGGAAGTTCTTTCGGCACGCGCCCACCGCGTTCACGTGCGCGCCTGGCGCGAGCCACTCGCCGCGCAGCACCGGCTCCGTCGCGGCGGTGGCGGTGACGACGAGGTCGGCGCCCTCCACGGCGTCCCGCGCGCTCGGCGCGGTTTCGATGCGCGACGAAGCCGAAGCGAGGGACGCGAGACGCGCGCGCTCACGCGCCACGAACGCGGCCGCGTGCGCTGGATTTCGACCCCAGACGCGAACGCGCCGAAGGGGACGCACCGCGGCCACGGCCTCGAGATGCGTGGCGGCCTGGATGCCGGTGCCGAGGATCGCCAGGTCGCCCGCGTCGGGTCGCGCCAAGTGGTCGGTCGCGAGCCCGCTCACCGCGGCGGTCCGGATCGCCGTGATCGCGCTCGCGTCGAGGATGGCGAGGAGCCGGCCGTTCATCGCGTCGAAGAGGAGCACCGCGCCCTGGTGGGAATCGAGTGCCGTGGCCGAGTTCGCGGGGACGACCGTGATCGCCTTCACCGCCGCCAGCGGGGGATCGGCGAGGGAAACCGGCATGACGCCGAGCCATCCGGCCTCGCGCGGCAGCGCCGAGACGCTCCGGAGGGGCAGCGTCACGTCGCCGCGTTCGAGCGCGAGGAACGCCTCCTTCATCGCGGCGATGCAAACGCGCATCGGCAAGTGCGCCGCGACGTCGGCGTGATCGAGGAGGAGGGTGCGGACGTCGGGATCCGAGCCGGAGGGCATCTCGGGAGTATAGGGGAGCCGCGACGCCGTAGGGCGCTGGGGGCGCCTCCCGGCGCGGCGGGTGAAACGACGAACGGGGCGACCCCTTTCGGAGCCGCCCCGTCGTTCTGAGTCAGCGGTGGTTCGCTCGGTTAACCGAGGCGAACGTTGGCCGCCTGGAGTCCCTTCGGTCCGCGGACGATGTCGAACTCGCAGCGCTGGCCTTCAGCCAACGTCTTGAATCCTTCGCCCTGAATCGCGGAATAGTGAACGAAAACGTCCTCGCCACCTTCCTGCTGGATGAAACCGAAACCCTTCGACTCGTTGAACCACTTCACCGTCCCAACAGCCACTTGCTACTCCTTTGCTAACTTGGGCTTACGCCCACTCCACGCCACCCCGGCGGGGCGGCATGCCCGGCCACTTTGGTCGGGCTCCCACGGGCGAGGACTCGCCCTGACACAAAAAAACCGCAGGGAGTAAATCCTGCGGTGCTTGTTCGCTTCTTTCGATGCGCCCCTACCGTCAGGCTGTTTACTTAGATAAAAGTATCGGCAGATCGATTCAGGTTGTCAACGCCATTCCTGCGCCCGGAAGGCCTTGGCGGGCAGCCGGATGGGGGCCGAATTCGGGCTTAAGAAACCGCCCCCGACGGCCGATAGGTAAGACGATAGCCCACGATGTTCGCCACGGCTGTCGGGGGATTCCTACGCGCATGGACAATCACGAGCGAGGTTGGGAAAAGAAGCCTGGCCGTCCGGACGTGCCGCTGCCGGAGTGGAACGGTTCGTATTGGGGGGATCCGAAGCGGCTCCCGCGCGTCGTCCAGAAGCTGATGCAGAAGCGGCGGCTCACGCCGGAGGAGAAGGCCGAGCTCCTCTGGCGCTTCTACGAGCTCGACCAGATCGACCGGAAGAAGACGCAGGTCCGGATCGCGGCCCTCTTGGTGCTCCTCGTCGTCGTGACGGGCGCGGCGGTCTGGCTCTATTTCAACCCGCAGCCCTGGATCGCGGACCGCCTCCTGCAGATCGTCGACCCGGGCGCCGCGGCGTAGCCGCCGCCCGCGCCGCCGGCGGCTACTCGTTCCGCCAGAGCGCCGGCGGCTTGTCCCACCCCACGAGGCACGCCGAGAGCCGCCAGTACCCGTAGTTCCCCTCCTTGTCCTTCGGGCGCATTCCCTCCACCGCGAATCGGACCGTGTGGGGGCCGGGCGTCAGATGGTCGGTGAGATCGAACTCCATCGGCGTCACGTCCTGGCTCGGACACCAACCGCTCCGCGAGTAGTCCGACGACCACGAGCCGTCCGTCCATCGTGCGCAGTAGGGATTCCGATCGCGAAACCGCCGGCAGTCGTCGCGCCAGGGATGGACGCGCGCGACCACGACGCCGTCGACCGAGATGACGTTCGCCTTGGAGACGAATTCGTCCTCGTCGCGCCCGTCGGTGCAGTGCCCGGTGGAGACGTACTTCATCACCACGCGCGACAGACCTTTCGGGACCGTCACGGTCACGCTCTCGCCGGCGCCGTTCGCCTCCGCGTTGAAGTTCTCGCTGTAGTAGACCGGCGCGGCCCAGGTCGGCACGGGGAGGGAGTCGGCGGGCGTGTATCGAAGGGAGAAGTCGAGCCTCCAGGCGGGGCTGAGCCACGTGTCGACGTAGGCGCGGAAGGTTCGGCGCCCGCGCAGGAGCGGCGCGAGGTGCGTCACGTCCACCTCGTAGTCGGTGCGGCCGCCGTACGCCGTCATGAAACGGAGGATCTCGAGATCGGGCCCCCCGTCGATCGCCAGACGCACGTTGCCGGCGCGATCGTAGCGGTCGGCCACGTCGCGGTCGCTCTTCGGAACGGGACGGAGCGAGACGAGCGCGGTGATCCGCTGCGGCCGCTTCGAGTCGACGAGCGTGATGGTCGTCCGCGCCACGCGGCCCTTGTCCTCGACGGCGACGGAGGGCTGCGCGAACTTGGAGGCGGAGTCGGGGTGGAAGTGAAGCGCGACGTCATGAAAGATTCCGACCGTCGTCGGCCCGCGCGTCGCCGCCACGCGAGGCTGCGCCGTCGCCGCGGCCGCCGTCAGTCCGGCGGCGAATAGCGCCGCTACGAGAATCGCCGCACGTCCGAAAGCCGTCACGAACGCCTCCTCGTCGCGAGCCACGCCGCGAGCGTCCAGGTGGGTACGAGCCCGACGCCGGGGATGATCTCCGCGACGAATGTGGGAAGAAACGACCAGTGCCAGCCGACCAGAAGCGTCATCGCCACCGCGACGGCGATGTCGACGCCGTCGGTGGCCGGCGAGAGGAATCCCACGCCGAAGAAGGGAAGGAAGACGATCTGCGTCGCGTCCGCCGCGACCGCGAGAAGCCGCGCCGCCCAGACGCGGCGGCGGGAGAGAATCGGACGCTCGTTCATGGCGTTTCGTACTTCCGAATGTACTCCTTCACGCGGAACTTCCTCGCCGTGTTGTCGCTGCTCATGTAGCGGATCGTGCCGAAGATGGGCCGCTCCGGGCCCCAGGCTCGATCGTAGCGACCGAGCGTCCACGCGTAGCCGCTATACGAGTTCGGATTCCGTCCGTCGAGCGACCATTTGTTCATGAGATGGATCATCGCCTCGAGCGCTGCCCGCGGCGAGTCCGACCACTCGAGGATCTTCTTCCCCCAGAGCATTCGCAAGTAGTTGTGGAACCACCCCTCGCGCTTCATTTGGTTCATGGCCGCGTTCCAGAGCGGATCGTGCGTGCGGGCCGCTTCGAGTTCGTCGACCGTGTAGACGCGTGGGCGCGGATCCGAGGCGTGCTTCTCCAACGTGCGGCGTGCCCAGTCGGGGAGCGACTCATAACGGTCGTAGTCCTCGCGGTGGGCGCAGAAGTTGTATCCGAGCTCGCGCCAGGTGATCAGCTGGTCGAGGAACGCCTCGGCGGCCTCGCTCATGCCCCACCAGTCGGCGCGCTGACCGGTCGCCCTGGCCGCGAGTCGATCGGTGCTCCACTCCTGGTGCGCGGCGACCGCGGCGAAGACCTCGTGCGCGGCGACGTGCCCGAAGTGGAGGTAGGGGGAAAGACCGCTCGTCCCCTCGAGCTCGGGTTCGTTTCGATCTTCCGGATAGCGCGCGAGGCGCTCCGCGACGAAACGACCCACGACCTCCGACGCGACGGCCGCGCCGCCGCGCATGGGCGCGACGCCGACCGTGTGGTCGATGGGGAGCGCGGCGAGCGCCGCCGCGTCGCCCGCTAGAAGCGCCGCCGTCGCGGCCGGCCAGCGGCGCGCGATCTCGTTGGGAATCACGGGCGCGGGCAGGAGATTCGCGCCCGCGAACGGATCGGCCTCCGGGAACTCGCGGAGGTGCTGCGGGAGCGCCCGCTGCAGGTGGCGCCGAAACGCGTAGGCGGTCGGGAAGACCGTCTCGGTCGCGCGCATGGGGAAGAGGCCGTTCGAATCGACGGACTCGAATCGCGTCTCGATACGCCGGGCCGCCGCGTCGGTCATGCGCGGAATCATGAAGGCGGGGAAGTCGTCGGTGACCACCACCGCCGCGCGCGCCGCGAGCGCGGCGAGGAGTCCCTTCCCGGCGCCGAGCGCCGGTTCGACGTAGGGGTAGTAGAGCACGGGCCGTCCCTCGAAGGCGCGTGCGTTCGCCGCCATGCCGTCGAGGATGAAGCGGTGAAAACGGTCGCTCGCCCACGGGTAGTCGCAGCGGAGCGCCTCGAGGATCACGATCGGCTTTCGAAGGCGCTCCGCCCACTCGACCGCCCGCTGCAGTCCGAAGTTCCACCGCGGCCGGCGCGCCATGATCATCCAATAGAGAGCGAATTCGCCGTCGGGGCGGGGCGCGGCGTCGCGAAGGGCGCGGACGCGGGTATCGGGGATCGGAGTCATGGCGGAAGGGTCGAGTATACTCGACGGACGTGACCCCCGATCTGGTTCTCCTCACCGGCGCCACCGGCTATGTCGGCGGGCGGCTCCTTCCCCTGCTCGAGGCGCGCGGCGTGCGCGTACGCTGTCTCACGCGGCACCCGGGCGCGCTCCGCTCGCGCGCGAA
>DASTSZ010000044.1:0-9125 GCA_035760425.1 Candidatus Eiseniibacteriota bacterium
TACGACGAGCGACGACCGCCGTCACGGCCATCGCGAGGCCCATGGCGATCGCGTAGAGCAGGAACAGCATCGTCTCCGTCAGCCCGACGGTCGCGATCGCCGACGAGCCGAGCTTGCCGACGAAGTAGATGTCGACGACCGCGAACGTCGCTTCGAGCACGAGTTCCAGCACCATCGGCACCGCGAGCAGGAACACCGCGCGGCGCAGGGGGATCTTCGTGTAGTCGGCGCCGGTGCCGCGAACGGCGTCGCGCAGCTCGGACCAGACGGAGCGCGGCGTGTCGGGGACGGTGGAGCCGGACGGCGGTGGCGTGGTCTTGTCGGACACGGTCAGTCCAGCGCTTTCGGCGATGAAAGGGTCTCGTGGAGGGTCATGATCCACCTGCGAGGGGATGGGGCGGTCGTGGGGCGCGATTTCCTTCATTCTACATGGTCGGGTCGCCGGCAGGTAGCCGCGCGCCGCCCCCGGCGGCTCGAAGGGCTTCCATATCCTCGATCCACGTGGCAATCTGGTTCGAATTCGAATCTCGTTGGGACTCCATCGACCGCCGCGGCCGGGGAAAGGAAATCTCCGATGGCGCCACGCCTCCTCCACATCCTCCGTTCGAACGCGCTTCGGCTTGCGTTGGTCGCCGTCGTGCTCGGGCCCGCTGCGGCGGCCGCGAAGGACGATCCCGCCGCCGTCATTCGGCGCTTCAAAGAGAAAGATCCCGGCTTCGAGAAGGTGTTCGCCGACGCCTACGGCTACGCGATCTTCCCGACGGTGGGGAAGGGCGCGATCGGGATCGGCGCGGCGCGCGGCAAGGGCGAGGTCTTCGAGCGGGGCGTTCTGGTCGGCCGTTCGACGCTCACGCAGGTGACGGTCGGCTTCCAACTCGGCGGTCAGGCCTATAGTGAAGTCATCTTCTTCAAGGACAAGACCGCGCTCGACGACTTCCGTCGGGGCAACTTCGAGTTCAACGCGCAGGCGTCGGCGATCGCGGTGACGGCGCGCGCCTCGCGCGATATCGCGTACAATCGGGGGGTCGCCATCGCCACCTTGGGGAAGGGCGGCCTCATGTACGAGGCGTCCGTCGGCGGCCAAAAGTTCTCGTTCAAGCCGTTGAAGTCCAACTAGCGCCCGCGCCGGGACCGGGTCCCGCCGGGCGGACCAGAGAGGACGAATCGATGATCATCAGTCAGAAGATGAACGATGCGCTGAACGTGCAGATCGGAAACGAATTCGGCGCGTCGATGCAGTACGTGGCCATCGGCTGCCACTTCGGCGTGGAGGGGCTGCCGGAACTCTCGGCGCACTTCATGAAGCAGGCGAGCGAGGAGCGGATGCACGCCATGAAGCTCGTCCAGTACGTCGTCGACGCCGGCGGGCACGTCGTCATTCCGGCCATCCCGGCCCCCAAGCCGACGTTTAAGACGGCCGAAGAGGCGGTGCAGCTCTCCGTGAACTGGGAAGTGACCGTGACGAAGCAGATCAACGGCCTCGTCGACCTGGCGACCGCGGAGTCGGATCACATCTCCCGCAACTTCCTCATGTGGTTCGTGAACGAGCAGCTCGAGGAGGTCTCGAGCATGGAGCAGCTCCTGAGCATCGTGCGGCGCGCGGGCGAGGGCGGGCTTCTCCTCGTCGAGGACTACCTCGTGCGGCGCGGCGCTCCGACGGTCGCTTCGGCGGCCGGAGGCGGCGAAGCGGAGTAACGAGTTCGCGAACCGCCGCGCGGGTCGCGCGGCGCGGGTAACGAAGAGGGCCGCTCCGGTTCGCACCGGAGCGGCCCTTCGTACGTCGACTTCAACCCGACCGCCGCGTGGCCGCGCCGGCCGGTCCCGCCTAGGGGGCGGCGGCCGTGATGTCGTTGCCGTCGGCGTCGCGGATCGCCATGTCGCCGAGGTTCAACTTCTGGAGCTGCGGCTCGATCGACTTCCGATCGCCGACCGCCACGACCACCATCCGCTCCGGCGTGAGGTACTTCTTCGCCACGGCCGACACGTCGGTCGTGGTGATCGCGTTCACGCGGGCGGGGAGCGTCTCGTAGTAGTCGAGCGGTAGATCGAAGAGGTAGAGCCCGGCCATCGTGCCCGCCGTGCTCGCCGTCGTCTCGAAATTGGCGGGGAGCGGGCGCGTGATCGACTCCTTCGCCAGCGTGAGTTCCTCTTCCGTCACGCCGCCGTCGCGGATCTTCGTCACTTCCTTCAACAATTCCTCGGCCGACGGGCCCGTCACGTCGCCGCGCACCTGCGCGCCCGCCATGAACGGACCGACGCCGCGGTTCTGGCCGATGAAGGAGAAGGCGCCGTAGGAGTAGCCCTTGTCCTCGCGGAGATTCAGGTTGATGCGGCTCGAGAAGAGCCCGCCGAGGACCGTGTTCATCACGTCGAGCTTCTCGTAGTCGGGGTTCGCGCGGTTCACGCCGAACTGACCGACGAGGAGCGCCGTGGAGTTCGAGCCCGCCTTGTCGACGATCACGACGCGGGCGTTCGTCATCGTGCCGGCGGCCGGGGGAGTCGTCGCGGTGGCGTCGCCCTTCCAGGAGCCGAAGCTGTCCTGCGCCAGCTTCTTCGCCTCGGCCTCGGTCAGGTTGCCGACCAGGATGAGGGCGGCGTTCTTGGGGCTGTAGGAGGCCTTGTAGAAGGCCTCCATGTCGGCCCGCGAGATCTTGGCGAGCGCCGCTTCGGTGCCGAGCGCGGTGTGGCCGTACGGATGCGTCGGGCCGAAGAGGCAGGCGTTCATGACGCGCATCGCCGTCGGGAACGGGGCGTCGCGCTGCTGCATGAGCGCCGTGATCCGCTCCTTCCGGACGCGTTCGATCTCATTCGCGGGGAAGGCGGGGGAGGTGACGACGTCGGCCAGGATCGAGAGCGCCGGGAGCGCGTTCGCCTTGAGGGCGCGCGTCGAGGCGTTGCTGCCGTCCACCTGGGAACTCGTTCCGAGCGTGGCGCCGAGGGCGTGGATTTCGTCCGCGATCTTCATCGCGTCGCGCTTCGCCGTTCCTTCGTCGAGCATCGAAGCCGTGAATCCGGCGAGGCCCGGCAGGCCCAGCGGGTCGCGCGCGCTCCCCGAACGGAAGACGAGGTTCGCCGAGACGATCGGGAGGTTGTTCGCCTCCACGAGATAGACGGTGAGGCCGTTCGAGAGTCCGAACTTCTTCGCGCGCGGGAGCTTCGCCGTCGGGGCGGGGCCTCCCTTCGGCACCTCGTTCCGCCACGGCTCGGCCGAGACGACCGGCGTCTCCTCGCCCGTCGGCTTCGAGGGCGCCGGCGGATCGGACGGAAGCTGCTTGTCGCCCGGGATGGCGTGCGCCACGACGCGCTGGTTCTTGCCGAGGCTCTCCTGCGCGAACTTCTTCACGCTCTCCGCCGTGACGGCCGCGTAGCGCGCGAGGTCCTTGTTCAAGTAGCCCGGGTCCTTGTGGAACTGGTTGTACTTGTTCATCCGGTCGGCGACGCCTTCGAAGCCGCCGAAGTTCTCGAGGCTCGTCACGATGTCGGAGTAGATCGAGTTCTGCGACGCGGCGACTTCGGCCGCCGTCGGTCCTTCGGCCGCGAACTTCGCGAGTTCCTGGTCGATGGCCGCTTCGACCTCCTCGACCGTGTGGCCCGGCTTCACCGTGACGGTGATCTGGAACTGCGAGCCGAGCTGGTAGGAGTTCTGCGCGACCGTCGCGTCCTGCGCGATCTGCTTCGTGTAGACGAGCGACTTGTAGAGCCGGCTCGCCTTGCCGCCGCCGAGGATGTTCGCGGCGATCGTCGCTTCGGCGTCGCCCGGCTGGAAGATCGGCGCGGTGAGATAGAGCATGTAGACGCGCGGCAGGGTGACCTTGTCGGTCATCGAGACGCGGCGCTCCGAGGTGATCGGCGGCGTCGTGGCCGTGATCGGAGGAACCGGCTCGCCGCGGGGGATCGAGCCGAAGTACTTCTCGACGAGCGCCTTCGTCTTCACCTTGTCGATGTCGCCGACGATGACGAGGCTGGCGTTGTTGGGGCAGTAGTAGCGCTTGAAGAAGTCCTTCACGTCCTCGAGCTTCGCCGCCTGGATGTCCTCGTGCGAGCCGATGATGTAGCCGTAGTAGGGGTGCTCCTTGGGCAGCGCGGCATGGAGCATCGCCTCTTCCACCAACTGGTAGGGCGCGCTCTCGACGCTCTGGCGGCGCTCGTTGCGGACCACGTCCTGCTGGTTCGCCAGCGAGGCGGCCGTGATCTTGTCGAGCAGGAAGCCCATCCGGTCGCTCTCGAGCCAGAGTGCCATCTCGAGCTGGTTCGACGGGACGTCGTTCAGGTAGTTCGTCCGGTCGGCGTCGGTCGTCCCGTTGATGAACGACGCCCCTGCGCCTTCCATGTACTTCCAGAACTGGTCCTCGCCGACGTGGCCGGAGGACTGGAACATCATGTGCTCGAAGAGGTGCGCGAAGCCGGTGCGGCCCGGAAGCTCGTTGGCCGGTCCGACGTGGTACCAGATGTTCGTGGCGACGATCGGCAGGCGGTGGTCCTCGCGAAGGATGACCTCGAGGCCGTTCGGGAGGGTGTACTTCTCGAAGTCGAGCTGGATCTGGGGGGGCTTCGCCGAGATCTCCTTCGACGAGGCGGCCATCGCGGTCGCGCCGACGAGGGTGGCGGCGAGAGCCAGGCCGCTAACCGCAAGTCGAACGCCGAAAGAGCGTTGCAGCGAGAACTTCATCCGTATTCTCCTTGGTGTGTGGATGCCTGCCGGGGGGTCGCTCGAAAGATCGGGTCTGTCAAACGTACGGCGTTGAACCGCCGGATGTTCCGCGAATCGGGACGGCCTTGTCAAGGCGGCCCGGGGCGCGTCTCAAGGGTTGGATGCGCCCCGCCGGGCTAGGGTTGAAGCACGGTGCCGCGGTAGCGGGCGAGCGCGAGGTCGACGATCTCTTGGATCAGGGCGGGGTGGTCGCGGCCGGCGTTTTTCGCCGCCATGGCGAACTCCGCCGTCGTGTGGAGCCAGGGGTTCGGGTTCACCTCGAGCACGTAGAACGTCCCGTCGTCGCGGAGCCGGAGATCGACGCGGGCGTAGTCCCGTACTTCGAGGGCGCGGCAGGCCCGGATCGCGGTCTCTTGGATGGCGGCGGCCAGTTCGTCCGGCAGTCGGGCGGGGACGCTCAACTTCGTCTTCTGATAGGCCTCGGTCCCTCGCTCCCACTTCACCTCGGTCCCCGCGATGCGTGGCGAGCCCTCCGGCACGCCCGCGAGATCGAGTTCCACGAGCGGAAGCGCCGTGGACGGATCGTTACCCAGGACCGCGGCGTAGATTTCGCGCCCCTCGATGTACTCCTCGATCAGGACCGGGCTGTCGAGGTCGGCGTGGAGCGCGTCGATCCGCTCCATCAACTCCTTGATGGAGCCGACGACCGCGTTGAACTCGATGCCGATCGATCCGTCCTCCCGCTTCGGCTTCACGATGACGGGGAAGTGGAGATCGTCGGCCCACTGGAGCCGGCCCTGGTAGACGGTCGCGAAGTGGGGCGTCTTGATGCCGTGGAAGGCGAAGAGTCGTTTGGCGACGGCCTTGTCCTGCGCGAGGTGGAGGCCCGAGGGGCCGGAGCCGGTGTAGGGGAGTCCCAGGAGTTCGAGGTAGGCGGCGAGGTGGACGTCCTTCGTGTCGTCGCCGGCGTAGGACTCGGTGAGGTTGAAGATGAGATCGACGTCGGCGCCGGCCAGCGCCTTCAGCGTCTTGGGCCGTCCGTCGACGCAGAGGTAGCTGCAGGCGTGGCCGCGTTTCACGAGCGCGTCGTGGATCTCCTCGCGGTCCGACTTCTCGCGCCGCCGCTTCCGCTTCGGCGCCGCGCCGTTCGAGGCCTCGGCTTTGGCCTCGGCGTCGGCGGCCTCGCGATCCACGTGCCATTCGTCGTAGAGAATGCCGATGCGAAGCGGGGTGTCGCTCATGTCGCCGAACCGTACCACGCGATGCGCGGCCGGGGTAGGGGGAACGGCGCCTCTTGCGCGGATCGGGCCCGAGGCCGCAGAGTGCGGACATGACCGAGCCGGACGTCCCGCTCTACTCGAGCCCCGAGATCTACGAGGTCGCCTTCGGCTGGGATCTCACGCGCGAACTCGATTTCTACGAGCGCTGTTTCCGCGACCACGTTCGCGGGCCGGTGCGGCGGCTCCTCGAGCCCTGCTGCGGCACGGGCCGGATGCTCGAAGCGCTGGCGCGCCGCGGCTACGAGACGTTCGGCTACGACCTGAGCGAGGAGATGGCGGCCTTCGCCGACGCGCGCCTGCGGCCGCACGGCGGCGCGGCCCAGCCGGGCGAGATGACGACCTTCCGCGCGCCGGGCGTTTTCGACGCGGCGCTCCATCCCGTGAATTCGATCGGATACCTGCTCGAGGATGCGCCGTTCGCGGCCCACCTCGAACGGATGGGGGAGATGCTCCGCCCGGGCGCCGTCTACATCGTGCAGATCTCCTACGGCGGCGAGCCGCCCGAACTCGCCACGTTCGGCCCGTGGGGGAATCGCGCGAACGATCTCTCGACGACCCTCACCTGGTCGGTGGAGCGGGAGGACGCGGAGGCGAAGCGGAGCTACCAGCGCTGCGTCGTGACCGCGCGCCGAGGAACGTGGCGGCGGCGGATCGAGGAAGAACACCTTCTCCGCTACTGGACGCAGGAGGATTTCGATCGTCTCGTGGCGGCGAGTCCATTCCGGCTCGCGGCGATCTACTGGGACCGCTTCGAACCCTTCCCGCTCGAATGGAAGCGCTACGGCGAGCACGGAAACCTGTACCACGTGCTCGAACGCCGGTAGCGTTCGGCGCCGGGCGGCCGCCGCTCGGCGATCCCCGCTCAGCGCTTCGGGAGCTTCCCCGCGATCTCGAGCAACAGCGCCGCCAGCGAATCGGGCCGGTCGCGCATGATGAGGTGCCCCGACTCGGGCATGCGATAGCCCTCCACCGGGCCCGCCGTCATGTAGCCGAATCGATTTCGCGCGCGCTCCCACGGCTGCGTCACGGGCCAAGAGCCGTCGGTGACGATCAGGTGGATCGGCGTCTCGAGCGTGCGGATGCGATCGCGCATGTCGGTGCGCCACGCGTCGCGTAGGTAGCGCGTCATGACTTCGGGCGGGAGTCGGAGCGCCTGGATGACGGCGGAGTCGGATTCGGCCGGCTTGTGCGAGAGCACCTCGAAGATGGCGCGGACGAGCGCCGGGTAGCGCTCGGCGAGGTAGCGCTCGAGCGACGCGGTCCGGGCGGTGTCTTGCGGCGTGTAGGAGCCCATGTCCAAGATCGCGACCGCGGCGGCCCGCTTCGGCTTCGAGACCGCTTCCTCGAGCGCGACCCACGCGCCGTAGGAGTGCCCCACGATGAGCGCCTTCTCCACCTTTTCCTTCTCGAGCGCCTGATCGACGGCGCGCGCGACGCTCTTCACGGTGATTTCGGGCAGCATCGGCGAGGCGCCGTGACCCGGCAACTCCACGCGCACGACGCGATGATTCTTCGAGAGCGCCGGCAGCACCATGTCCCAGAGATTCCGGTCGCTCCCCGCGCCGTGGATCAGGACGATGGTCGGCTCGCCCTTCCCGGTGGCGTCGCTCCAGATCGGTTGATCGCCGGCGACGACGAGGGAGGAGACGAGGAGCAGGAGCATCGCGGCGAGACCGGCTCGAATCGATCGCATGGGGTTCAGGACGTCCTCCGGTGGAGCGCGTGCGCCGACGCCTGGTCGGTCGGCATCAGGAGAATCTGCTGCACGTTCACGTGCGAGGGCCGCGTCACCGCCCAGGCGACGGCGTCGGCCACGTCCTCGGCCGCGAGGGGGCGCACGCCCTTGTACACCGACTTCGCCCGTTCGGCGTCGCCTTTGAACCGGACGAGGCTGAATTCGGTCTCGGCGAGGCCCGGCTCCACGTTCACCACGCGAATGCCGGTTCCCAGGACGTCGTGGCGGAGCGAGTCGGAGATCGCGCGGACCGCGAACTTCGTGGCCGAATAGACGGCGCCGCCGGCGTAGACCTGATGCCCGGCCACCGAGCCGATGTTGACGACGTCGCCGGCCCGCCGGCGGACGAACCCGGGGAGGCAGGTGCGGGTCACGTGGAGGAGTCCCTTCACGTTCGTGTCGATCATCTGGTCCCAGTCGGCCGGATCGCCCCCATGCACCGGGTCGAGCGCGAGCGCCAGCCCCGCGTTGTTCACGAGGATGTCGAGCCGGTCGAGGAGATCGGTGGCGGCGCCGAGCGTCCGCTCGACGGAGGTTCGATCGCGCACGTCGAAGGCGAGGATCTCGGTCTCGACGCCGTGCGCCGCTCGAAGGTCGGCGGCGAGCCGCTCGAGGCGGTCGGCGCGCCGCGCGTTGATGGCCACGTGGCAGCCCTCCGCCGCGAGCCGGCGCGCGATCGCCTCGCCGAACCCGCTCGAAGCGCCCGTCACGAGGGCCCACTTTCCCTTCAGGAGCGGTGTCATCCCGCCAGAATACCATGCCCGCGCGCCAGGCGGGCGCGACCGGAGAGCCGCCGCCGCGCCGCGCCCGCCGGGGCGGGTTGACGCCGCGGCCAGGTCGACTAGACTCGCCCCGCGGCCAGGCGTGGGAACGCCCGCGGGGACGCGCGCTCCAGGGAGGGAGTCATTCTCGATCTGCTGGTCGTCGGCGGTGGCATTCACGGAGTGGCCGTGGCGCGGGACGCGGCGCTTCGGGGCTTTTCCGTGCTCCTCGCCGAGCGGGGCGACCTCGCCGGCGCGACGAGCAGCCGCACGTCGAAACTGATCCACGGCGGCATCCGCTACTTGGAACGGGGCGAGATCGCCCTCGTGCGCGAGGCGCTCCGCGAGCGGGCGATCCTGCTCCGCATCGCGCCCGACCTCGTCCATCCGCTCGACTTCGTTCTCCCGGTCTATCGCGGCGAGGGGCGCCCCCGCTGGATGCTGCGCGCGGGGCTCTGGCTCTACGGCGCGCTGGCCGGAAGCGATCCGCTCGCCGCGCATCGGCAACTCGCCGCCGGTCCGCTCCATCGTTTCGAGCCGGCGCTTCGCGTGGAGGGACTCCTGGGCGGCTTCCTCTTCCGCGACGCGCAGATGGACGACGCGCTCCTCTGCGTCGCGACCGCGGTCGCGGCGGAGCGCGCCGGCGCGGAGGTGCGGACCTACAGCGAGGTGCGCGGCCTCGAGCGGACGAGCGCGGG
>DASTSZ010000045.1:0-7644 GCA_035760425.1 Candidatus Eiseniibacteriota bacterium
ATTCCGCCGCGAAACGTCGCGATCACGAAGCGCGTGGCCTACTTCGCCGGCTGCTTCGCGCGCTTCCATGATCCCGAGGGGGAAGCGGAGGCGACCGTGAAGGTGCTCGAGGCAAACGGCGTCGAGGTCGTCGTGCCCGAGCAGCGCTGCTGCGGCATCGCGCTCGTCACGATGGGGGCGGAGCGCTCGGTGGCGCCCGACGCGAGCCGAAACGTGGCGACGCTCCTCCCGCTCGTGGAGCGCGGGTTCACGATCGTGGCGAGCGCGCCGTCGTGCGGGCTCGCGCTCATCGAGGACTATCCGCGCATCCTCGGCACCGACGCGGCGCGCCGCGTGGCCGACGCGACGATCGACGTGCACCAATATCTCTGGAAGCTCCATGAGCGGGGCGAGCTTCGGACCGACTTCAAGCCGACGCCGATCTCGGTCGTCTATCATCAGGCCTGCCATTCCGTGGCGCAGGGGATCGCGGAGGAGCCGATCCGACTCCTGCGGCTCGTGCCGGGCGTCGACGTCCGGCCGATCGAGGACTCCTGCTGCGGGATCGCCGGGACCTATGGCATGCGGGCGGAGAATTACGACCGCGCCCAGGCCATCGGCGATCCGCTCTTCGCCGAGATTCGGCGGGCGGCGCCGGAGTACGTGCTGACGGGTTGCGGCACGTGCAACATCCAAATCGCGAACGGGCTGAAACGTCCGGTCGTCCACACCATGTCCATCCTGAGGCGGGCGTACGGGCTCTAACGGCGACGGGGCGCCACAAGGAGAATCATGTTCGGACTCGAGCTTCACCCGGCGGTCGTTCACTTTCCCATCGCGCTCGGCGTGGTCGGCGCGCTCTTCGCCGTCCTCTACCTCGTCTTCCGGAAGGAGTGGCTCCGCTGGTTCGCGCCGATGCTCCTCACGATCGCGCTCCTCGGCGCCGTCGGCGCCTACTTCAGCGGGCAGAACGCGGAGGACCGCGCCGAGCAGCTGAAGGTCCCGGAGGCGGCGATCGAGGAACACGAGGAGTCGAGCCTCTACGTGCTCGGGCTCTTCGGCCTCGCCTCGCTCCTCGCGTGGGCGACGCACGCCAAGCGCCGCGGCGAATGGCTCGCGGCCCTGATCGCGGTGATGGCGGCGGCCGCCGTGGTGCGCACGGGGCACTTGGGCGGGAAGCTCGTCTACATCCACGGCGCCGGCCGCGTCACGCCGCCGGCCGCCGCGGGCGCGACGCCCGGCGCGGCGGGAGAGTCGGGCGCCGCGAACCATGGCGACGAGGGACACGACAAGGACGGAGATCGCGACTAGCCCGATGACGCCGCGCCACGTCATCGTCGTCGGATCGGGGGTCGTCGGACTCTCCTGCGCGCAGGCGCTCCAGGAGCGCGGCTGCCGCGTGACCGTCGTGGAGCGCGGCGGTTCGGATCGAGACTCCTGCTCGCTCGGGAACGCCGGCTACGTCTCGCCGAGCCACGTCTATCCGCTCGCCTCGCCCGGCATCGTCCAGAAGGCCCTGGGCTGGCTCGGCGATCCCGAGAGCCCCTTCTACGTCCACCCGCGCCTCGATCCGCACTTCCTCTCGTGGGCCTGGCGCTTCTGGCGCGCCGCCACGCCGGAGCGGGCCCGCGCGGCGGGGCCGACGATCCTCGAACTCACGATGCGAAGCCGCGAGCTCTTCGTCCGCATGGCGGAGCGCTCGGGGAACGAGTTCGCGCTCGTCACGGAGGGTTCGCTGAACCTCGTGCGCACGGAGCGAGGGCTCGAGGAGGAAGCGCGCGTCGCCGCGCGCGCGAGGGAATTGGGCCAGCCGGCGCACGTGCTCGACGCGAAGGGCGTGGCGGCGCTCGAGCCCGACCTCACGCTCGACATCGTGGGCGGCGTCTACTACCCGCTCGACGCGCACGTCACACCGCAGCTCTTCGTGAAGACGCTCGAGCGATGGGTCGCGGAGGCGGGCGCGCGGTTCGTCTGGAACGCCGAACTGACCGGCTGGCGCACGGAGCGCGGGCGCGTGCGCGCCGCGCGGACGGCGCTCGGCGAGCTCGAGGCCGACGCGTTCGTGATCGCGGCCGGCTCCTGGTCGGGGCTCCTGGCGCGGGGGCTCGGCGTGCGACTGCCGATGGAGCCGGGGAAGGGCTACAGCATGACCATGACGCGGCCGCGCGAGCGGATCCGCCGATCGGTGCTCCTCCACGAGGCGCGCGTCGCGCTCACGCCGATGGGGACGACGCTTCGGGTCGGCGGCACGATGGAACTCACCGGCCATGACCTCTCGATCAGCCCGCCGAGGCTTCGCGGCATTCAGAAGTCGCTGCGACAGTACTTGCCGGCGTTCGGCGACGCGGACTTCGCGGGGGTGACGCCCTGGTGCGGGCTTCGCCCCTGCACGCCCGACGGGCTCCCGTACGTGGGGCGGACGTCGCGCTACGAGAATCTCGGCGTCGCGGCCGGCCACGCCATGATGGGGCTCAGCATGGCGCCCGCCACCGGCCGCCTTCTCGCGCAACTCCTGCTGGATGAGCCTCCCGACTTCGATCCCGCGCTCCTCCGCCCCGACCGCTACGCGTAGTCGGCGCGACGCGGGCGCGCCCGGGGCCCGGCCGCCTCGGTTGCGCGGAAGCCCGTTCTCCTCTATACTTTCGGGCTTCCACGAAGACGCTAACCGAGGAGATTTTCGTCGTGATTCCTGCCACGCAAATGAAAGTCGGAATGGTCATCCTGCACAACGGCAACCCGTGCCGGGTGGTGAACGTCGTCCACGTCACGCCGGGGAACTGGCGCGGCATGGTGCAGACGAAGATGGTGAATCTCGTGACGGGTTCCCAGGCGGAGCACCGGTTCCGGTCGGAAGACAAGGTGGACCGCGCCGACCTGGAACACCACCCGCTCCAGTATCTCTACCGGAGCGGCGAGGACTTCACCTTCATGAACACCGAGAACTACGAGATGATCAACCTGACGGCCGAGGAGATCGGCGACGCCGTCTCCTACATGGTCGAAGGGATGACCGTCGAGATGTCGTACTACGAGGGTCGCCCCGTCGCCGTCGATCTCCCGATGTTCGTGGAACTCGAGATCGTCGAGACCGACCCGGTCATGAAGGGCGCCACCGTCTCCTCGTCGCCGAAGCCGGCGAAATTGAACACGGGGCTGATGGTGAAGGTCCCGCAGCACATGTCCGTCGGCGATCGCGTCAAGATCGATACGCGCGATGGATCGTTCGTCGAGCGCGTCTAAGCCGGCGTTCACGGCGCTTCGAATTCGGGCGGCACGCGGAGCCATCCTGCGCGCCGCCCGATTCTATTTCCCGGCGCTCCTTCTCGGCGCCGCCCTCGTGGCGCTCGTGGCGATTGCGATGCCCGACCGCGCGGCGGCCGCCGGGGCCGACTCCACGCACGCCCCCCGCTTTTTCTGGCGCGGCCGCCCGCTCCCGGAGTGCAAGTCGTTCCTCATCACCGAAGTCGGCGCCCACTATCTGCTGAATCTCGAGAAGATCCCCTACCGCCAGCGGGAGATCTTCATCACCGCGGACTTGGGCTACATGCGAAACCGCAATCCGCGCGAGGCGATCGGGGGTCTGATCCACTTCGGCGGGGGCGGCGACTTCACGGGGCTCGGTCCGGGCGTTCGCTATCGCCGGTGGCTTGCCGACGAGATCGCCGCGGATTTCACGGTCGGGCTCGACGTGATCGGCTCCGCCGAGCCGGGAGACGGCTTCGGCGCGCCCGCGCCCTGGGCGGAGGTCGGGATCTCCGCGGCCGACATCGTCGGCGTGACGCTCCGCGGCCAGCGATGGACGCGGAGCGACGTGCCCACCTACTTCGATGGCTCGACGGGATCGAAGGGGGTCACGACCTGGCACATCGGCGCGAAGGGGGGCTCCTACCTCGGCGCGGCGGGCACGGTCGGATTCATCGCACTCGTGGCCGTGGTCATCGTCGCGCTCTCCGAAGGGACCTAACCGCATGGAATCCGTCGTCGCCATGATGATCGCCGTTTCGGGAGCGTCGGTCTGGGTCGAAGCCGCGGGCTCGGGCCCCGCCATCGTGTTCCTGCACGCGGGCGTCGCCGACTCGCGCATGTGGGACGCCGAGTTCAAGGCCTTCCAGTCGACGAACCGCGTCGTCCGGCTCGATCTCCGAGGCTTCGGAAAGACGCAACTCGTGGCCGAACGCTTCTCCTACCACGGCGACGTGCTGGCCGTGATGGACTCGCTCGGCATCGAGCGCGCCACGCTGGTCGGCTGCTCCTTCGGCTCGAACGTGGCGCTCGACGTCGCGCTCGCCGCGCCTTCGCGCGCCGAGCGGCTCGTGATGATCTCCCCGAGCATCGGCGACGGCGGCGATTCGCCCGACATCCGCGCCTTCGGCGAGCGCGAAGAGGCGGCGCTCGGCCGCGGCGATCTCGACGCGGCGACGGAGGAGAACCTCCGCATGTGGGTCGACGGGCCGCACCGCACGCCCGACCAAGTGAATCAGGACGTGCGGCGCCTCGTGGGCGCCATGCAGCGGCTCGCCTTCGAGAATCCGACGCCCGAGGGCGTGAAACTCGACCGCCTGGTGCCGCCGGCGCGCGCGCGGCTCAAGGAGGTGAAGGCGCGCACCCTCGTGGTCGCCGGCTCCGCCGACGTGGCGCACGTGCTGGGTGTCGCCGGGCGCGTGACGGAGGGGATTCCCGGCGCGCGGCTCGAGATCATCGAGGGAACGGCGCATCTGCCGACGCTCGAGGAGCCGGCAAAGTGGCAGGCGCTCCTGAGGGAATTCCTCGCGGCGAAATAGTTGCGGCCCGGCGGCCGGGTGCTAGACTCGACGGGTCGGGTGGACGCCCCATCCGGCACGACCCGCGCCGCAAGGCAAACCCCGCCTCCCGACGGCGCCCGGAGGGCTCTACGTGCGCCGCTCCCGAAGCCTGCTCGGCCCCGCGCTCCTCATCGCTCTCTTCTTGTCGCCGCTCGGGCTCGTGCGGCCCGACCCTGCCGCCGCCGCGCCGGCGCCCATCGCCCCCGCCGACTCGACCCTCAGGATCTATCCGATGACGGGCGCGTGGATCGACGTCGAATACGTCGGCTACTGGAGCATGGATACGTTTCGCTATCGGACCGTCGACGGCGACGTCGGCTACCTGGCCGCGAATCGGATCCGCTCCATCGAGGACGGCGACGGCGAGGACTGGCTCGAGCTGATGATGAGGGAGAAGTCCTCGTTCGGCGTCTTCCGGCCGGGATCGTCGGGACCCCCGACGCCGTGGCTCAAGCGGGTCTTCAGCGGGCCGCCGCTCCGGGAGCGCTCCGCGTACGTGACCTTCGAGTGGGCGGGGAGCGCGCGGGCCAGCGGATCGGACGTCACCGGTCGAAACGGCTCCTATCTCAGCACGGGGATCGGCGCGATCAAGAATCTCTCGCCGCGATGGGGCGTGGGCGGCGTGGTCCAGTTCTTCTCGGACGGCGACGACTATCGGGCCGCATCGGCGGGCATCCGCGTCCGGCACTATCTGCGCGGCCCGTACACGATCGAGACCACGCACGGCCTCTTCGACGCTTCCGACGACGGCGATCGTCGCGGGTTTCCGTACTTCGGCGAGGTGGCGATCTGCGCCGCCGACATGGTCTCTCTCTTCACGCGCGCCGAGCGGCACGACTACACGCGCACCTACTACCGATACGGGTTCTTCCAGGACACGTTCGAAGTCTCGGAGATGTCCCTTCAAGTCGGCGTCCGACTCGGGCCGAAGGCGAACGCCCTGAGCGTCCCCGGCTTCGTCCTCGGATCCCTCGTGACCCTCTCCCCCGGGGGCCGCGAAATCTACTGACGCGCCGGCGGTCGCGCGCCGATTCCGTTTCGTCGCCGCCCATTCCTGTCGGATGGGGTCATGCCCTCCCAAAGTACCCCTCCCGAACCGCGGCTCTCGGGGTGATAGAATCACCTCGCTGGGCGGGCTCACCACCCAGCGATTCCCGCGCCGCACGAGAAACCCCGCCTCGTAGCGACGTTCGGAGAGCCGATGCGCCGCTCCCGCCTCCTTTTCTGCCTGGGGTTGTTCGTAGGGTTTCTCTCCCTCCCGTCGTCACTGCAATCGAGGGTCTTCGCCGCGGACGTTGCAACCGATTCGGTCGTTGTCGTCGACCATGCATCCGCGCCCGACCCCACGCTGACGATCCATCTCCTTAAGGGACCGTCGATCGAGGCGGAATACGTCGGGTACTGGCGCATGGATTCATTCCGATATCGAACGGGGTCGGGCGAGACGGGATACCTGCTCGCAAACAAGATCCGCTCCATCGAGGATGCGGAAGGGAAGGACCGATTCGAGCGAATGCGCCGAGAGCGATCGTCGTTCGGGCGCTTCGATACGATCCCGCGCGGGCCGCGCTCCTACACCGCGTGGATCACGGGACCGTTCCGGCAGACCCCGGAGCGCCGTCGGCGTTCCTACTGCGTGGTTGAACTGGGAGCGGGGAATCGTGCAAGCGGCGCCCCGCGCGGAAGCGGCCACCTGTTTCTAACCGGGATCGGGGGGATTCGAAATCTCTCCCCTGCCTGGGGTCTGGGCGGCATCGTCCAGTTCACGTCCGCATCGGATGACGAGCAAACGATCGCGTTCGGCGTTCGCTTGCGTCGGTACCTGAGCGACCAATTCGCGGTGGAGACGACGCAGGGCATCTACCAGAGACTAGGCGAGAACCAGCCGAGCGAGGGAGGCGTTCCGTACTTCGGGGAAGTGGCGATGTCCGCAGGCGGCGCGGTTTCGCTATTCGGCCGAGTCGAACGCCACGAGTTCACTAGGTGGAGGTGGAGTTCGTATCCGTACGTCGCGGAGAAGGTCGAGATATCCGAGTCGTCGGTCCACGTCGGCGTGCGGTTGGGCCCCAGGCCCGGTTACCTCAGCGTGCCCGCCACGATCATCGGCTCTCTGGGGGTCCTCGCTCAAAGCGGCCTGCAGGGTCGCGACTACTGACCCCTGGTCGACCCGTTACCCCCGAACCCGTCCCAAACGCCGCCCGATCTCCCACGCCACCGCGGCGCCTTGCCCGACGGCGTTCGCGATCGAGGGGCACTGCGGCGCGCAGACGTCGCCGGCCGCGAAGACCCAGGGCGCGCTCGTGGCGCCCGCCGCGCCCGCCCGGATGAAGCCGCCGCGGTCGCAGCGCAATTGCGTCCGGACCAATTCCGTTCGCGGCTCCCAGCCGATTCGGACGAAGACGCCGGCGCAGGGAACGCGTACGTCCGCACGCCCGCCGCGCACGCGGTAGGTCACCGCCGCGACTTCGTCGGCGCCCTCGATGGCCGTCACCGCGGCGTTCGTCACGAACCGGATTCGTGCGTCGGCGCGCGCACGCTCGAGGAAGTCCTCGCGCGCGCGGAACGCGGCCGATCGATGGAGCAGCGTGACCTCCGACCCGCGCTCCGCGCAGAGCAACGCATCCTCCACGGCGGCCGTGCCGCCGCCGACCACCACCACCGGCTTCCCGGCGTAGCGGTCGCGATCGCGATTCGCCGAGTGCGATACGCCGCGGCCCAAGAGCGACGCCTCGCCGGGCACCCCCAGCGACCGCCGCCGAAGCCCCGTGGCCAGCACCAGCGCCCGCGCCGGAATCCGAACCGCGCTCCCCGCGTCGTCGGCCGCGCGCTCCGCCCATCGTCCGCTCGTCGAGATGCGCGTGAC
>DASTSZ010000046.1:0-7546 GCA_035760425.1 Candidatus Eiseniibacteriota bacterium
CTCGTAGAGCTTCACCGGATTCTCCGCCTCGGTGAGCGGCGTGCGGCGAAACGGGATGAGCCCCACGCGAAACGCGCGGACGAGACCCGGCACCTCGGCGTAGGGGCGCGCCCCCATCCAGTGCAGATTCGAATGCGCCGCGGCGAGCCGTCCGAGCGCCGCCGCCGTCTCGGGCGGCGCGGGGCCGACCAGCACGACGCGCGCCTCGGGCATCGCGGCCGCGAGCGACTCGACGAGTTCCAGGTCGAACCACGAGTGGAGCGACCCGACGTAGCCGAGCGCCGGCGCGTTCGGATTCCCCGGCAGCGCGGCCGGCGCCACGCGCGACGGATCGAATCGTTCGGCCTCGACGCCGTTTCCGATGAGCCGCGGTTCGGCGGCGCCGCCCGACTTCGCAAGCGACACGAGCGCCTCCGACGTGACGACCACCCGATCGGCGCGCGCGAGCAGCGTCTGCCACTGCGGAACGAGCCGCGGCGGCACGGGTGCGAAGTGGAGCGGCGCGTCGATCATGTCGTAGACGATCCGATCGGGACGCCACGCGTCGAGGAACGGCGTGGCCATGAAGTTCTGCGCCAGCACCAGCCGGCGCGCGCCCGGCCGGCCGAAGCCGCGCCAGCGTTGCGCCCAGAGGCGTTGCGCCGCGAAGAGCATGGACGTGGCCGGGGCCGACGAGCCGAGGCGATACGCCAGTCGGCGGAGCCGGAGATCCCGGGCGTGGAGCGGCAGGAACGGAAATGAAATCCGCGCGATCCTCGGCGCCACCTCGACGGGAGTCCACGCGGGGGGCGCGCCGAGCGTCCAGGGCTCGACGAACAGGATCCGGACGTCCTCGGGGAAGCGAGTCGCGAGCTGCTGCGGCCGTTGCCAGAGGGCCGACCACGGGATGTCACTCACCCATACGACGTCCCACAGGGGACGCACGGCCGCCTCCGCGATCACTCACACCCCCAGGCTACCGGGCCGCGCAAGGTGAAGTCAAGGCGGCGGATGCGCGGAACGGCATGGAGTTGACCTGGCCCCCCCGGTCCCTTAGCGTGGCGTGGTGAGCGTTTCCCTCCGCGTCGCCATCGACCTGCGGCCGCTGGCCCTCGAATCGACGGGGGGCGTCGGCCTCCTGGTCTCTCAGCTCCTGGAAGAAGTACCCCGGCGGGGCGTTTCCTACGTCGGCGTTTCCGACCGCCCCGTGCCTCCTGGGCGGGTTCCGGCTTCGATCCCGGTCCACGTCGGGGGCGCCCCCGGCCAGCGGATCCGGTGGGAGCGGGGGGTCCTGCCCCGCCTCCTGGCCTCCCTCGACCCCCGGCCCGACCTCTTCCACGCCACCTGGAATCACGGCGTGCCGGCCGGGCTCTCGATGCCGAGCGTCCTCTCGCTCCACGACCTCATCCCCTGGCGGCTCCCCCGCGAGGTGCCCTGGCCGAAGCCGGCGTGGCTCCACCGCGCGCTCTACCGGAGCGCCGTCCGCGACTCGGCGCGGCGCGCGGCGGTCATCCTCACGCTGAGCGAGGCGAGCCGCCGAGACATCGCCGCCCGCATCCCCGACGCCGCCCCGCGGGTGGCGGTCGTGCCCTGCGCGCTCCCTCGCTGGTTCACGGCGCCGGCGGCGGCCCGTCTCGCCGAGAACCGGCGCGCCTTCGGCGATCCCTACTGGCTCTACGTCGGAGGCTTCGACCCGCGAAAGGGGCTCTTCACGCTGCTCGCGGCCATGGCCGCCGCCTTCCCCGACGGCCGAAGCCCGGCGCTCGTCATGGCCGGGGGGCGAAACGAGCACGAGCAGGCGTGCGAGGCGATGGCGGCGGCCCTGCGGGTGAACGCGATCTTCCCGGGCTACGTGCCCGACGCCGATCTTCCCGCCCTCTTCGGCGGCGCGGCGCTCTTCGTCTACCCGTCGCGCTACGAGGGCTTCGGCATTCCGCCGCTCCTCGCGCTCGCGGCGGGCGTCCCCTGCGTCACGACCGACGGCGGCGCGCTTCCGGAGGTCGTGGGGGACGACGCGATCGTGGTGAAGGCGGGCGACGCCAAGGCGCTGGCCGAGGCGCTTCGCGGCGCGGCGGCCGATCCGGCGCCGCTTCGCGCGCTCGCGGCGAGGGGCCGGGGGCGCGCCGCCGGCTTCAGCCTCGAGGCGCTCGCCGAGCGAACGATTCAGGCGTACGAGCGGGCGCTCGGCCGCCCAGGAGGACGCGCGTGAAATCGGCGAAGCCGAGGAGGAGCGCGCCCATCGACTCGACGTCGCGCGCGAGCGCCATGCGGACCAGGAGCGAAATCGTCCAAGCGCCGTAGGCGAGCCACGCCAGCGGCCGCGCCGCCGCGGGCTCGTGGCGCGAGAGGTAGAGCGCGCCGCTCCGCAGCCGGAAGTAGGCCTTCAGCGGCGTCAGTCCCCCGCCGCTCGTGATCGACACGTGGTGCCATCCCCGCGCGCCCGGCTCGTACCAGAGTATGAAGCCCGCCTTCCGCGCGCGCGCCGACCAGTCGACGTCCTCCACGTAGATGACGTAGTCGGTGTCGAGGAGTCCGGTTCGCTCGAGCGCCGCGCGGCTCAGGAGCACGGCGGCGCCGGAGACGTAGTCGACGGCGAGCGCGCGATCGCGGAACGCGTCGTCCTTCCGATTCACGCCGCGATGACGGATGAGTCCGAAGCCGCGCGTCACGACGCCGCCGGCGAACCAGATTCGGTCGGGCGGATCGAAGTAGAAGAGCTTGGGGCTCACGGCGCCGCGCGCGGGATCGGCTTCGAGCGCCGCGCGCAGGACGCCGAGCGCGCCCCGCTCGAGGACGAGGTCGTTGTTGAGGAGGAGCACCGACCCCGCGCCCCCCGCCAGCGCCCGCTCGAAGCCCGCGTTCACGCCGCCCGCGAACCAGCGATTCTCGCCGAGCGCGAGCACCTCCACCTCCGGGAACTCGGCGCGCGCGCGCGCGGGCGTGCCGTCGCTCGAGCCGCTGTCGACCAGGAGCACGTGATCGGGGGCAGGATCGAGCGCGCCGAGCGCGCGCAGGCACTCGCGCGTGTAGTCGTACTGGTTGAACGCGAGGACGACGGCCCAGACCGGCCCGGCCGAGGCGGCGGCGCGATCGGCGCTCACCGGCACTCCCCCGCGAGCGCGACGAGCGCGTCCACGAGCGCGCTCCAGCCGTAGCGGGCCCGCGCGCGCGCCACCCCCTCGCGGAGCGCCGGCGCGAGACCGCCGTCGAAGTAGCGCTCGACGGCGCGCGCGAGGGCCGCGGGCTCTTCCGGCGGCGCGAGGAGCCCGGTGACGCCTTCCTCCACGACCTCCTCCAATCCCCCGGTCCGCGTCGCGATCACCGGCACGCCGGCGCCGTAGGCGACCTGCGCGATGCCGGAGCCGGTGGCGGAGCGGTACGGAAGCGCCACGACGTCGGCCGCGGCGAAGTAGGCGGCGACCTCCTCGTTCGCGACGTAGCGGTCGACGACCCGCACCTTGCCGCGCAGCGCGGGATCGTCGAGCGCGGCCGCGTAGCGATCGCGCGGCTCGTAGAACTCCCCCACCACGAGGAGCGTGTCCCAGGCGTCGGGACGCGCGAGACGGAGCGCCTCGAGGAGGTCGGCGAGCCCCTTGTAGGGACGGATGTAGCCGAAGAAGAGGATCGTCCTCCCCTTCGCGCCGACGGCGTCGCGCGCCGCGTCCCGGTCGGGGGGCGTGCGGCTGAAGACGTCGTAGGTCGGGTGCGGATGGACTCGGATCGGGCGGCCGTGCGCGCGCGGCTCGAGGCGCGCCGCCTCCGCGCGCGCATGCACGAGGAATCCGTCCGCCGCGCCGAGACCGTAGGACGAGAGCGCCCGGTCGAGCGGCGTGGCCTCGTGCGGCTCCACGTTGTGGCAGAGGAAGACCCGCTTCGGCCCGGCGGCGCCCCGGGGACGCGCCCCGCGCGCCGCCGCGCCGAGCGACGGCCCGAAGAAGGGGTGCCACCACGGCACGACGAGGAGATCGGGCTTCGCGTCGCACAGGCGCCGCCCCGCCGCGTACCACGTGGGGGGCGCGATGCTGTCGAGGATCGCGGCGGGTTCGACCGGCGGGCGCAGCGCGTCGCCGCTTTCGTCGAACTGCGTGGCGCCCGGAAAGAGAATGCCGGGATAGAGCCTGCGGAAGGAGACCATCGAGAGCGACGCGGCGCCGAGGCGTTCCGCGAACGCGCGCGCGAGGAGCGTGGTGTAGTGCGCGATGCCGCCGCGGTGCGGGTAGGTCGGGCCGAGGAGCGCGACCTTCATGCCTGCCATCGCTTCGCCGCGGGCGACGCCATGCGCGGGCGCCGGAGCGCTAGAAGCGCTCCCGAACCGGATAGTCGGGATCGGCGGCGCGCGTGCCGGCGATCAGCTCGCCGAGGAAGCCGAGCGAGAGGAACTGGATGCCGAGCACGATGAGCACGAGCCCGAAGACGAGCATCGGCCGCAGGCGAAGCCCCTCTCCCATGAACCAGGGCCAGGAGGCCCAGAGCGTCGCGCCGCCGCCGAGGAACGCCACGAGGATGCCGAGCCGCCCGAAGAGGTGGAGCGGCCGCGTGGCCTGCGTCGTCATGAACATGACGGCCAGGAGGTCGAGGAAGCCGTTCAGGAATCGCGAGGCGCCGAACTTCGTCGTGCCGTGAAGCCGCGGATGGTGGACCGTGCGAAGTTCGGTGACGCGGAATCCGTTCCAGTGCGCGAGGACCGGGATGAAGCGGTGGAGTTCCCCCCGCAGCTTCACGGTCTTCACCACGTCGGCGCGATAGGCCTTGAGCCCGCAGTTCATGTCGTGCAGCGAGACGCCGGTCATCCTCGCGGTCACGCCGTTGAAGAGTTTCGACGGCACCGTCTTCATGATCGGGTCCTGGCGCTTCTGCTTCCAGCCGGAGACGAGGTCGTAGCCCTCGTCGAGCTTCTTCAGGAGAGGACCGATCTCGATCGAGTCGTCCTGGAGGTCGGCGTCCATGGTCACCACGAAGCGGCCTCGCGCCTCGCGGAAGCCGACCGAGAGCGCCGCCGACTTGCCGAAGTTCCGGCGGAAGGAGATCACGTGAAGGTTCGGAATCGAACCGCGGAGGGCGCGCGCGGCCTCGAGCGTGCCGTCGGTGGAACCGTCGTCGAGGACGATGATCTCGGTCGAGAGACCGAGCGGCGCCGTGTCCTTCACGAGCTTCTCGAGGAGCGGCCGGAGATTCTCCGCCTCGTTGTAGGCGGGGATCAGTACGGTGAGATCGGGCGCGCTCACGCCGCCGCCGGCGCCGAATTCCGCTGCCATTCCCATTGCCTCCGGAGTCCGTCGAGAAGCGCCGTCGCCGGCGCGTAGCCGAGATCGCGCCGCGCGCGCGCGGTGTCCGCCGAAGTGTCCCGCGGATCCCCCGCCTGCGCGTCGATGTGTCGGCGCGCCACGGGGAGCCCCGCTACCTCCGCGATCGAATCGAGCAGGCCGCCGAGCGTGACGCGGTGACCGCCGCCGACATTGTACGCCGCTTCGGGCGCGGCGCTCGTCATCGCCGCGATCGTGGCGCGCACCGCGTCGTCGACGAACGTGAAATCGCGCGTCTGCCCGCCGTCCCCGTAGATCGTGACCGGACGTCCCTCGCGCGCCGCCTCGAAGAAACGGTGAATCCCCATGTCGGGGCGCTGCCGCGGCCCGTAGACCGTGAAGTAGCGAAGCGCCACCGCCGGCACGCCGAACGAGGCGCGGTAGGCCTGCAGCAGCGACTCCGTCGCCACCTTCGTCACGCCGTAGGGCGAGAGCGGCCGCGGCGGCTCCTCCTCCGGCGTCGGAAAGGTGCGCGGCATGCCGTAGACGCTGCTGCTCGAGGCGGCCACGAGCCGCTCGAGGCCGCTCGACGCCCGCGCGGCCTCGAGCAGGCGCTGCGTGCCGACGACGTTGTGCTCGGCGTAGTCCCGGAACGCCTCGCCCCAGCTCGCGCGCACGCCCGGGAGCGCCGCCAGATGGACCACGTGCGTCGTCCCCTCGAGGAGCGGCGCGAGCGGCGCGTGCCGCAGATCTCCTTCCACGAGGCGAAAACCGGGGCGGCGAAGCGCGCCTTCCAGGTTCGCCCGCTTGCGGGCGGCGTCGTAGTTGGCGGTGAACGCGTCGAGGCCGATCACCTCGGCGCCGGCGTCGAGGAGCGCATCGACGAGCGTGGAGCCGATGAAGCCGGCCGCCCCCGTCACGAGCGCCCGCATCGACCTCTCAACGAACCCGGGCCCGCGCGCCCTGCCCGCGCAGTTGATCCTCGAGACCCGAGCCGCCGGTGCGGATCGAATCCTCGAAGCGCCGGATCTCCTCGGCCGTCTGCTGATCCTCCGGATGCGCGCGAAGCCACGTGCGAAGGACGTCGATCGCCTCCGACTGGCGGCCCGACTGCCAGAGGACGGTGAAGAGCGCGCTGAACCAGTCGAAGTACTGCTGGCTCAGCTGCGTCGCGCGGCGAAGCATCTGCACCGATTCCTCGATCCTCCCCTGGCGGTACGCGAGCGTGCCGAGGTGGTAGTAGAACTCGGGCGAATCGGGGAACCGCGCCAGACCCTCGCGATAGTAGGACTCCGCTTTCGCGCTGTTGCCGGTCTGGTCGTAGAGCCGCCCCAGGTACTCGAGCAGCCCCGGGAAGTCGGGCGAGATCTTCCGCGCGTCCTCGAGCAGCTTGATCGCCTCGGGCGCGCGCTGCTGCGACTGCAGCTGGTAGGCGAGCTGGACGTGCGCCGCGGAGTAGTTCTGGACGAGCCGCATGGCGTTGTCGTCCTTGTAGACCTTGGCGTCGAAGTTCCGATGCTCGTCGAGGAGGCCGCGGTACTTGAAGACGCCGTAGAGGTTCTTCATCGTCTTCTCGACGTCGATCTCCTGCGTCACGGGCTCGGGCGAGATTCGGTAGACGAGTCCTTCCAGCGTCATCTGCTTGTCCATGCCCATCTGATCGGGCACGGTGACCGCCAAGTAGACCGGTTTCTTCCACGCGTTCGCGGCGATCATGTTCTTCACCGCGAGATCCTTCACCCAGACGACCTGCCCCGTCTTTTCGTCCAGGTAGGGGTAGAGCTTCTCGATCTCCTGGTCGGTGTAGGTGAAGGGCACCTTCGGCTCGAGGTTCTTCAGCTGGAGGATGTACCAGGGCGTATTCAGGAGGCTCATGTTCACGACCCGGACGTCCTTCCGGAAGCCCTCGACCTCCTGGATGTACCAGAGCGGGAAGGTGTCGTTGTCGCCGTTCGTCATGACGATGGCGTTCGGCTCCAGCGGCGCGAGCATGTTGTAGGCGTAGTTCTGCGCGATCCAGAAGTTGGACCGGTCGTGCTCGAACCACCCGGCGCGCGCGGGCAGCGCCGAGAACCCGATGAGCGCGAGGGCCACGATCCACGTGGCCGCGGGCGCCGCCGCGAGCGGTCCCGGCTCGGGACCGGCCGGCGCGGTGGCCGCCGCGTTGGCCCCGGCGTTCGGCGCCGCCTTCGCCTGTCCCGGCGCGATCACCTCCGCGATGGAGTGGAGGAGCGCCGCGGCCCCCATGCCGATCCAGATCGCGATGAAGTGATACGAATTCGTGAAGAAGTAGTCGCGCTCGCGCACTTCGTGGTCGGTGAAGT
>DASTSZ010000047.1:0-6239 GCA_035760425.1 Candidatus Eiseniibacteriota bacterium
AGATTCGCGCGATGACCTTCCTCGACGCCGGCGAGAGGGCGGGGCCGTGCGCGCTCGGCACTTCCACCGCGGGCGAGAGCCGGCGGTAGAGGAAGAACGTCGCGGCGAGAAGCAGCGAGTAGAGGCCGACCGCCGCGCGAAGCGAGTCGCCCTCCGTGAGGGGCGCCACGCCCCGCAGGAGCGCCGGCACGCCGGCCAGGAGCGCGCCGAAGGCGTGGCCGGCGTCCTGCACGACGTTGTAGGCCGCGAACGCCGCCGTTCGCTCCTTGTCCTTCGCGGTCGCGGGGAGAATCGCCTGGTCGAGGATCGACGCGGCCCCGCGGTCGCGGCCCATTCCGTTCAGCATGCCGGCGAACGCGGCCGCGGCCACCACCACCTCGCCGCTCGCGAACGCGACGACGGCGCCACCGCCCGCGCCGAGAAGCGAGAGCGTCAGCATCGCGCGGCGGCGTCCGAATCGGTCGCCCGCCCAGGTGACGAGGAGCCCGGCGAGCGCGGCGCCCGCGAGCCCCGCCGACACCACGACGCCGATCGCGCCCGGGGCGAAGCCGTGCTTCGCGAGATGGATGCCGATGAGGACGCCGATCATGCCGGTGGCGAGGGCGCGGAAGAAGGCGCCCGCGAGGAGGATGCGGCGGTCGGTCAAGAGAGTCGAGGCGGGCGCGCCGGGCGCGGCCGCGGAAGCCGGCGCGTCAGACATGCGACGGCGGCGCGTACGCCGTTAGGGCGCGAGGCGCGAGATGATCAGGTAGGTCAGCGCCGCCGTGGCGGCCGACGCGGGGATCGTCAGAATCCACGCCCAGACGATACGGCCCGCGACGCCCCAGCGCACGGCCGAAAGCCGGCGCGTCGCGCCGACGCCGACGATCGCGCCGGTGATCGTATGGGTCGTCGAAACCGGAATCCCGAGGTGGGTCGCCACGAAGAGGCTCGTGGCGCCGGCGGTCTCCGCGCAGAAGCCGCCGAAGGGGCGGAGATTCGTGATCCGCGCGCCGAGCGTATGGACGATGCGCCAACCGCCCGACATCGTGCCGAGCCCAATCGCCACGCCGCACGCGACCGCGACCCAGCCGGGCACGAAGAAGTGGTCGATGCGGCCGTTGGAATAGAGAAGGAGGGCGATGATCCCCATCGTCTTCTGGGCGTCGTTGCCGCCGTGACCGAGCGAGTAGAGCGCGGCCGAGACGAGCTGCAGGCGGCGGAAGAGCTTGTCCACCTTCCCGGGAAGCGACCGGCGGAACATCCAGGAGGCCGCCACGGTGTAGAGCCAAGCGAGTCCGAGCCCGACGAAGGGCGCGATGACGATGAACGCGGCCACCTTCATGAGACCCGGCAGGATGACGGCGCCGTATCCGTTCGCCGCCACGGCGCCGCCGACCAGGCCGCCGATGAGCGCGTGCGAGGACGACGTGGGAAGCCCGAGCCACCACGTGAGCAGGTTCCAGAGCACCGCGCCGACCAGCGCCGCGAAGAGCACGTGATTGCTCACCGCCTCGGCGACGATGATGCCCTTCCCCACGGTCTTGGCGACGGCCACGCCGAGGATGAAGACCGCGATGAAGTTGAAGAACCCGGCCCAGATCACGGCGAAGCCCGGCGTGAGGACGCGGGTGGAAACGACGGTGGCGATGGAGTTGGCGGCGTCGTGGAAGCCGTTGAGGAAGTCGAAGACGAGGGCGAGACCGATGATCAACCAGAGGTAGAGGGTCGCGGAATCGCCGTGCAAGGGCCCCTCAGTTGTTCTTGACGACGATGCCTTCGAGGATGTTCGCCACGTCCTCGCAATCGTCGGTCGTGGCCTCGAGACGCCCGTAGAGCTCCTTCCACTTGATCAACTCGCGGAAGTCGGCGGCGTCGTCGAAGAGCCGCGCGGTGCTGGCGCGGGAGATGTGGTCGGCTTCGTTCTCGAGCTGGTTGATCTGCACGCAGTATTCGTGGATCCGCTTGAAGTCGCGCAGGTGGCGCACCGCCTCGTGGATCGCCGCGCACGCCTTCTCGATGATCGAGATCAAATGCACCGTCTCCGGCGTGATGCTCTTGATCTGGAAGAGCGCGAAGCGGCTCGACACGCCTTCGATGTTGTCGAGCACGTCGTCGAGCCCGCTCGCGAGCGCGTGGATGTCCTCGCGATCGAACGGCGTGATGAAGGTGCGGTTCAGGTTGTCGATGAGCGAGTGCGTGATGCTGTCGCCGCGGCTCTCGAGTTCCTTGATGTGCTGCGCCTTCTCCGCGACGCGCTCGTAGTTGTGCGCCATCTCCTGGAGCGCGCGCGCGGCTTCCAGGACGGTCGCGGCCTGCGTTTCGAAGAGGTCGAAGAACTTCGGCTCGACGGGCAGTAGTCTCAACACGGCGGCGCAGTGTAACGGGCCCGTTAGGAAACGTCCAGGCTCGACGCGCGCCGGCCCGCCCGCCAGCCTGTCACGCCCTGCCTGTCACCCTGTCAGACCCGCCGAAAGCCAGATTCGGCAGCCGCCTCGGGCCTCTTTACATAACCACTTACAATCCAATCGATTACGCCACAGTTAGCGACACATTTCACGAGAGGCACGCGGCTTGCTGCCAGAAGTGGTGGATCAAGTGTCGTCATCGGAGCCGGTTACGCCTCCCGGACGATGGGAGTAGCCCGACGTAGACCGATGGCCACCTTGGTCCAAGTGCCCGAAACACCGAGGATCATAAAGAGGAACGAAGAGACCATGACCCGTCGCCACCATGCCGCAGGACGCACCCTCGCCTCGGTGTCGATTGCTGCGCTCTTCGGCCTCTCGATCCTTCCCACCCCGGCGCGGGGCGCCGACGTCCGCCCCGAAGTCGTCCTCTACGGCTTCGACACCGACGCGACCTTCAAGGTCCCGAGGGCCGTGGCTCTCGACGCGGCGCGGGGCGAGATCGTCGTCGGGAACACCGGCGCCCACACCATCGAGGTCTTCTCCCTCGCGGGACGTCCGCTCGCCCGCTATATCCACCGCGTCGAGCGGCGGGATGGCGGCTGGGTCGACGGCGACCCGGTCGGGCTCGCGGTCGACTCGGCGGGCCGGATCCTGGTGGTCGACGCCGCCGCGGGCTACGTCGACGTCCTCGACGGCCTCGGCCGCACCTACGCGCGCCTGCAGCCGCCGCTCCCTCCGGGTGGCGGCGGTCCGGGCGCGGTCGCCGTGCTCAAGAGCGGCGAAATCCTCGTCGGCATGTCGGGCGAAACCGGCCGGATCCATCGCTTCACGCGCGAATACGCGCTGGACGGGTCGTGGGGCGAGGCCGGCCGGACGCCCGGGCATCTCCAGAACATCCGCGGGGTCGTGGAAGAGCCGGACGGTTCGATCCTCGTCCTCTGCCCCGACACCGACCTCGCAGTCCAGCGGTTCTCACCCGCCGGCGCCTACCTCGGCGGCTTCGGCCGCCATGAGATCGGCGACGGCAACTTCTCCTTCCCGTCGGGAATCGCCCTCATGGCCGACGGCCGGCTCTATGTCACCGACGAACTCCGACACCTCGTCGTGATCCTCGATTCGACGGGGCGGCAGGTCGACGCCATCCGGGGCGGCGACGCCGGCCTCGGAATCTTTCAATACCCAAGCGCCCTCGCGAGCGACGGACGGAGCCGGCTGGCCGTCGTCGAACGAGGGACGGCCCGTTTGCAGCTCCTGCAGCTCGCAGGGAAGAGTCCGCAATGAAGCGCAGTACGGAGGTGGGAAGGCCCATCCGCGATACCACCTCGCCCCAAACTCGGATGGAGGGAGGCAATCTCATGAAACGTTTCGCGATCGTAGTCGCAGGGTGCCTGCTGGCGTTCGCGGCCACGGCCACCGCCGGCGATTACCACACCGGCGCGACGCTCGTCTGTAGCGACTGCCATGTGGCGCACTACAGTCAGTCGCACAACTACAGCGGCTCCGCGTTCCCGTTCGTTCCGCTCGGCGCGGGCGGACCGTTCACGTATCTCCTCCGCAACGAGGTGAACGAGCTCTGCTTGACGTGCCACGACGGCCAGGCCTGGGCGCCCGACGTGTTCGGCGCCAGCGCCTTCAACACCAACCGCCTCGCCGGCGGTTTGAACGCGGCGACGGGCCATCGCAGCAACGACACGAACTACGAGGAGATGGACGGCCACACGCTCTGGTCGACGGCGACGGCCCCGGGCGGCACCTTCGCCCACGCCACCGAAGGGCTCCACTGCACCGACTGCCATGCGCAGCACGGCAGCGCGACCCAGTACCGGAATCTCCTCAATCGCGGCAACTTCACCGGCAAGAATCTGACCTACGCGATCACGACCAACGACCTGACGAAGGACGTCTACGAACGTTCGGCCGCGTCGTACAATGTCGCCGACGTCGACTACAACGAGCCGAATACGAACGCGAGCGCGTACGCGAACTGGTGCAAGTCGTGCCACACCGACTTCCACGGCGCGAGCGGCGGACCCGAGGTCGGCGGCCAGAGCAACGGCGGCACGGGCTGGGATCGTCACCCGCAGGCGGACGTGAACATCGGCCAGAACGCGACGTTCATCTCGAGCCTTTCCGTCTTCAATAGCCGCACGAATCGCGTCAAGGTGATGGACTCGCAGGGACTCTGGAACGGAACCACCGCGGACAACACGGTGACCCCGTCCTGCTTCTCCTGCCACAAGTCGCATGGAAACCAGAATGGTTTCGCCCTGATCTTCATGAAGGGCACCGGAACCGTCACGGAAGAGGGCGATGGCGGCGTCTACAAGGATCTCTGCAAGCAGTGCCACGTCCAGGGTTGATCATGTAAGCAGCGCCCCGGCTCGGCCGGCCCCTCCGGGGGCCGGCCGTCCGGTTGAATACTCGCCTCGCGCCTCGTACGAAAGCCTACCGTCCCTCGCGTCGCGGCGAGCGGGACAGGGGTGTGGAATGAGACCGACGACGAACCGGCCGGCGCGCCACGGCGCCGGACCCGCCAACCTCCTGCGCCTCGCGGCGCTCGCCGCGCTCGGCGCCGCCACGCTCGGCGCCGGACCCGGCCCGCATCGGACGAGCGCGGAGATCACCTCGATCCTCGCGACAGGACCGCACGCCGGCGCCTGCGACGCCTGCCACGTCGCGCACGGCGAGCCGGGCGAACTCCCCGAACTCCACGCCCTCGTGGGACCCGACGACAATTCCCTCTGCGACCGCTGTCACTCGACCGCATGGTCCGGGGGATCGTATCCCGGCACGCTCGTCTATTCGCGTTCATCGCACGGATCGAGCGGCAGCTCGGCCTGGCCGGGGCCCGCGCCCCCGGCGCGTACCGAGCCGGGCGCGGCCGGCAAGTGCCTCAACTGTCACGACCCGCACGGGCAGAACGACGCGCAAGGCGAAATCGCCGGGCTCGGTCTCGCGCGGGAGGAATCGCTCTGTCTCACGTGCCATGACGGCTCACCCGCTCAGACGGACATCGCGTCCGAGTTGCTCCGCCCCTATCGGCACCCCACGTCGTCGCTCAACGGTCTGCATGCCGGGCCGACCGAGTCGATGCCGACCGACTTCGGCGCCGCGCCGCTCAACCGGCGCCACGCCGAATGCGAGGATTGCCACAATCCGCACCTGGCCTATCACGATCCCTCGGGGCCGCCCCTCGACTCGAATCTCTCCAAGCGAAACCTCGGGGTGAGCCGTGTCCGCGTCCTGAATGGAGGGGCGGGCGCGCCCCCCGCCTTCACGTTCGTGGCGGCGGCCGACACGCTGAGCCCCGCGCTCGCGGAGTACGAGCTCTGCTTCAAGTGCCACTCGTCCTGGACGTCGCAGCCGACCGGCCAGAGCGATCTCGCGCTCCTCCTGAACCCGGCGAACCCCTCCTACCATCCGGTCGAGGCCCCGGGGGCGAACCCTTCGATCCGTCTCGGCGCGTTCACGCCCGGCTGGAACGCCGGCTCGACGACGCGCTGCGGCTCCTGCCACGGCAGCGACGCGGGCGCGACGGAGGGGCCGCACGGTTCGAGCTATCGCTATATCTTGAGACAACCCTACACGGCGTCGCCGTTCGAGCGCTCGATGCAGCCCGACGAGAGCTGCTTCGCCTGCCACGCGTACGACGTCTACGCGAACGCGTCGTCGATCGGGCTCACGCTCGAGAACTCGCGGTTCAACGAACCCGGGGCGTCCGCGGGGCACGCCAAGCATGTCGGCGAACACCAGGTCCCCTGTTACGCCTGCCACGCCACGCACGGCTCGACGACGCTTCCGCACCTCCTCGTCACCGGCCGCTCGCCGGGGCTGCAGTCGATCACCGTG
>DASTSZ010000048.1:0-10997 GCA_035760425.1 Candidatus Eiseniibacteriota bacterium
CGTCGATTCGTCGGGCTTCTACCTCCAATTGATCGGCGCGGGCGAGACGCACCGGCTGGAGATGCCGGCCGGGATTCGCGGCCACAGCGTCTCCTGGTTCCCCGACGGCGCGCGCCTCGTGCTCGGCGCGTTCGAGGGGGACGGCGCGGCCTCCAGCCTCTGGCTCGCCTCCATTCTCGGCGGCGAAGCGCGAAAACTGCGCGACGACGCCTCCTCCGCGGCGGTCTCCCCCGACGGGTCCCTCATCGCGTTCCTCCCGGGACGCGGCGGAAACGAGATCTGGGTGACCGACGCGAAGGGCGCGGAACCGCGGCGCGTGGCCACGGCGCCCGCGCGCGGACGATACGCGCGACTCGCGTGGGCCACCGACAACGACCGCATCGTGGTGAGCGGATGGAAGCAGATCGAGGAGGGGAACGTCGGCTTCATCGAGAGTCACGGCGTGCTCGACCACAAGGTGAACACGCTCGCCGAAGGGCCGGAATTCGCCACCACGGTGGAGGCGGGCATCTGGGGCGCGCCGAAGGGGCGCATCGTCTACTGCAAGGCGGAGCCGCCGCCGCACGAGACCGACAGCAACCTCTGGGAAGTCCGGATCCACCCTCGCACGGGCGAGCGCGTCGGGAAGCAGCGCCGTCTCACCGATTGGGCGGGCACCACGCTGCTGTCGCCTAGCGTGACCTATAACGGCACGCGCCTCGTCGTGCTCAAGTCGCACGCGCGGACCGACGTCCTGGTCGGCGAACTCGGCTCGGCCGCCGCGGCGGGCGGCGCGCTCGCGGACGTGCGCGCCCTGACGAAGGGCGACGGCGACGCGGTTCCCACCGGCTGGCGGCCCGACGGAAGCTCGGTCCTCTTCGAGACCGACCGAAACGGCACCTCCGACGTCTTCGAGCAGAGCCTCTCCACGCGCGCGTCGGCCCAAGCCGCGGCGGCGGTGGCGGCGCTCCCCGACGAAGAGGGCGGCGCCTTCGTCGCCGGCGATCCGCCTGACGTCTACTACTGGTCGTGGGAGCGAAGCGACGGCAGCGCCGAGAGCGACGCGCACCTGATGCGCGTGCCCGACGGCGGGCTGGCGTCGCGGCTCGTTCTATCGGGACGCCGGTCGCGCATCGCGGTCATCGGGCCGCGCCGTCCGGGCGAGCCGCTCCTCGCCTTCGCGCTCGAGCCGAAGGAACGGAAACTGACGCTCGGCGCGGTCGATCTCCAGAAAGGGACGATGTCGTCTCGCGCGAAGCTCGACGTGAATCCCGACGAGTGGATGCAGTTCACGCCCTCCCCCGACGGGACGCGTGTCGCCCTCCTGGCGGCCGACGGGCGCATTCGCATCCTTCGCGTGGACGGAACGCCGGGGCGAGACATCCTCGTGAAGGATTGGAGCGACGGGCTCCGCGCGATCGCATGGTCGGCGGATGGCGAGCGGCTCTTCGGCACCTGGGGCACGTCGGGGGCCTACGCGATCCTCGAGATCGGGATGAGCGGCGACGCCCACGCCATCTGGCGTACGTCGGATGCGCCGCCGTCGAGCCCGGTTCCCTCCCCCGACGGGAAGTACCTCGCCTTCGCGCGCGCGCGGGTGGAGCGGAACGCCTACTTGATGGACGATCTGAAGAGCATCTGGCCGGAGCTGGCCGGAACGCCGTAGCGCGTCGGGCAGGCGCAGGCGCCGGACCGCGGACCGCGCCTACCGCAAACGCGCCAGCGACAACCCCGCGGCAATTAGAATCCCCACCCCGATCGCCCCGCGCAGCCAGGTGGCCGTGAGCCGCCGCCCCAGCTTGGTTCCCGCGATCACGCCCGGCACCGACCCGACCGTCGTGATCACCGCGAGCGCCGGATCGAGATGCCCGAGCATCACGTGCGTTCCCGCCGAGACGATGAGGGTGAGGAGCCCCGCCATGAGCGCGGCCGCGACGGCGCGGTGCGCGTCGACGCGAAGCGGACCGGCGAGCGCGCTCACGAAGAGCGTGCCGGTCCCGATGCTCGTGAGCCCCGCCACGTAGCCGACCACTGAGCCGATTCCGAAGACGCCGCCCCACGCGGGATCGCCCTTCGCCATGTCGGTGCGCGGGACGGCCGCGGCCGCCTCCGCCTCGCGCGCGGCGGCGCTCATCGTTCCGCGGCGAAACGCCTGGAGCACCAGCAGAATTCCGACGACGACCAGGACGCCCGTGATGATCGGCCGAAGCATCCCCGCCTCGAGCCGGCTCGACGTCCAGGCGCCCGCCACCGCGCACGGGATGGCGCCGAGCGCCATCGCCACGCCGAGCGAGCGCTCCCCCAACTGAAACTGCCGGCGCACCCAGACGCCCGCGAGCTTCATCATCACGGCCTGCGTCGTGGCGGAGCCGACGATCACCTGGGGGGAGATGTCGGGATAGCAGACGAGCAACAGCGCCGCGATCACCGATCCCGCGCCGACGCCCGTCACGCCGACGAGGGTGCCTCCGACGAACCCGATCGCGACGGCCGGCGCGATCGCGGCGAGCCAGGCTTCGGGCGGTATCAACGGCCTTCCCGCCAGGGCATGCGCGTCGGCTCGGTCGGCTCGCGCCACGCCCAGGAACGGATGCTTCGCGCGTAACCGGAGCGGCCGAGGAGCGCGTCGTAGGAGAAGAGCGCGATCCCGTCGACGCCGAGCGCGCGGGCGCGGCGGATCTTCTCGCTCGCGTCGCGGGCGCCCTGGTTATAGATCCCGATCCCGGCCCAGACCTGCCGCTTCGTCGGGAGCGCCATCGCCGCGGCGATCTGCCGTTCGACGATCGGCGTGCTCGGGGAGTAGGCCATGGGGATGGCGGCGTCGAGGAGGTTCTCGCGGAGCCACGATGGCCAGTCTTGGAGGTAGCGATTGAGCGCGGCGTTCTGGTCGGCGATGACGGCCGCGGTCAGTTTGATCTTCCGCCCGGTGAGATCGAGATCGTGCCGCAGGTCCCGCACGAGGTCGGTGACCTGCTCCTTCTTCCACTGGATCCAGCGCGCGCGGATGTCGGGCAGGCGGTCGGCGCCGCCGATCAAGTCGAGGAAGGCGCTGTCGGGCCGCTCCAACTGCATGGGATCGACGCCGAACGCCCGCTCGAACGCGGTGCGCGTGTGGGGATCGTAGCCGACGGTCGGATCGGGATAGCGGACGTAGTCGAGGTGGATGCCGTCGACCGGATAGCGCGACACGATCTCCCGCACGAGGTCGCGGAGATGACGACGCACCTCGGGATTCCCCGGCGCGAGGTACATCCCCTCGAACTTCTCCTCGTGGAATTCTTCGGGGAGCATTTCGGCGAGGCGGCGCCCGTCGCTCCGCACCGAAATCCAATCGGGATGCGCGTTCACGACGTGGAGCGCGGAGCGAGGGGGCGCGCCCGCCGACCAGACGAGGTAGACGTTCACCCACGCGTGGACTTCCAACCCGGCCGCGTGCGCCTTGGAGCAGAGCCGCGCGAGCGGATCGAAGTCGGGCGCGGCCGCCTCGAGGTCGCTGGCGCGCGGCGCGAGGTCCGACTCGTAGTAGGCGTCGCCGCGTCCGCGCACCTGCACGAGGAGCGTGTTCGCGTTCACCTGCGTCGAGAGGTCGACGATCTTGTCGACGCGCCCCGGCGTGGTGAGCGCGTGGCGCACCACCCAGATGGCGCGCGTCTCCTCGCCCGCGGGAGGCGGCCCCGCCGCCGCGAGGCCGGCCCGTAGCGACAGGAGCAGCGCCAGCGTCACGACCGCCGCCACGGCGCCGCGAACCGCCGCAAACAAAAACGCCGGTGCTGACTTCAGCACCGGCGTTCGATTCGTTGGTTTCACGCCTGAGAGCCCGGCTCCTGAAAGGTCGAACCGATCAGGTTCCGCTGCGCCCTTTCTGGCGGGCCCGGGTCGAGGCCTTGGAACCCTGCGGTCCCTTTCCACCACGCTCGGCGCGCGGCGGCTTCGGCTTCTTCTCGGCGCGGCCCTTCTTCACCGGCGCTTCCGGCGCGCCGCCCTCGGCGGTCGCGGCGGCGGCGGCCTTCTTGGCCTTGCCGGCGCCCTTCGTCTCCTTCGCGGCGGCCTTCTCGGCCTTGATCCGCTCCTCCGCCTCGCGGCGCAGGCGCTCCTTCAACTCCGGAGACTTCACCAGTTCGAGCAGCGCGGTCTCGCCGGCGTCGCCCAAGCGGCGTCCGACGCGCACGATCCGCGTGTAGCCGCCGTTACGGTCGGCGTACCACGGAGCCACCGTTTCGAACAGCTTCTTCACCACGTCGTCGCCGTGCACGAACCGCGCGACGTGACGCCGCGCGGCCAGATCGCCGCGCTTGGCGAAAGTGATCATCCGCTCGCCGAGACGTCGCGATTCCTTCGCTTTCACGACCGTGGTCTCGATCCGCTCGTGGATGAAGAGCGAGGTCACGAGATTCCGGAGCAAGGCGCGGCGGTGCTCGCGCGTGCGGCTCAGTTTCTTGAATGCTTTACGGTGGCGCATCGTTCGGGATCCTGTCCGTTACGGGCGGCCGCGACTACGCGGCTTCGACCTTCTCGCCCAGCTTGTACTTCGACACGTCCATCCCGAAACCGAGGTTCATCCCGATCAGGATGTCGGCGATCTCCTTCAGCGACTTCCGTCCGAAGTTCCGGTACTTGAGCATCTCGCCCTCGGACTTCGTGACCAGTTCGCCGATCGTCTTGATATTGGCGGCCTTGAGGCAGTTCGACGAGCGGACCGAAAGCTCCAGCTCCTCGACGCTCCGCTCCAGCAGCGCCTTGATGCGAAGGAACTCCTCGTCCACTTCCTCTTCGATCTCCTCGACGATCTCTTCCTCGAAGTGGATGAAGAGCGCGAAGTGATCCTTGAGGATCTTGGCGGCGTAGGCGAGCGCGTCCGACGGGATCACGCTGCCGTCCGTCCAGATCTCGAGCGTCAGCTTGTCGTAGTCGATGCGCTGGCCGATGCGCGTGTTCTCGACTTCGAAATTCACCTTCGTGACCGGCGAGAACATGGAGTCGACCGGAAGGACGCCGATGGGGCGATCCTGCGTGGCCTGGTTCTCGGCCGAGACGTAGCCGCGGCCGGCGCCGATCTCGATCTCGCAGCGGAACTCGCCGTCCTTGTTCAGGGTGGCGACGTGCAATTCGGGATTGAGGATCTCGATGTCCGGATCGGCCTTCAGGTCGGCGGCCGTGGCCGTCGCCTTGCCGCGGACGTCGAACGTCGCCATCTTCGGCGCGTCGCTGTGAATCTTGAAGCGCATCTGCTTCAGATTCATCATGATCTCCGGCACGTCTTCCTTCACGCCGGTGATCGTCGAGAACTCGTGCTGCACGCCCTCGATCTTAGCGGCCGTGACCGCCGCGCCCGGAAGCGACGAGAGAAGGACGCGGCGAAGGGCGTTGCCCAGCGTCACGCCGAATCCGCGCTCCAGCGGCTCGATCGAGAACTTCGCGTAGTTGTTCGTCATCGACTTGTCGTCGACTTCGACGTTCTTCGGCATCTGCAGATTCTTGAACTTCATGGCGCGTTGGTTCCTCCGTAGGCCGCGGTTACTTCGAGTAGAGCTCGACGATGAGCTGCTCGGAGACCTTGGTCGGGATGTTGCCGCGCGTCGGGTATTCGAGGAGCCGACCCGAGAGCTTCTCGGTGTCGAGGGAGAGCCACGCCATGGTCTCCCGGCCCTTGTTGGCCTCCAGCGATGATTGAATCGCCACCGAGTCCTTGCTGCCGGGACGAACGCGGATCTCGTCCCCCACCCGGACTTGGAACGACGGAATGTCGACGATACGGTCGTTGACCGTGAAATGGCGGTGACGAACCAGCTGCCGGGCCGACGTGCGCGACGGCGCGAAGCCGAGCCGGTAGACCAGGTTGTCGAGGCGGCGCTCCAGCAAGAGAATGAGGTTCTCGCCGGTCACGCCCTTCTTCTGCTCCGCCTTGGCGAAGTAGTTCCGGAACTGGGCTTCGAGAATCCCGTAGATCCGGCGCGCCTTCTGCTTCATGCGCAGCTGCTGCCCGTAGTTCGTCTCCTTCGACCGGCGGTCGCGCCCGTGTTCACCGGGGGCGTAGCCTCGCCGCTCGAACGCGCACTTCTCCGTGAAGCAGCGCGAACCCTTCAGGAAGAGCTTCTCGCCTTCCCGGCGGCAGAGCCGGCACTTTGCATCGCGATACGTCGCCATAGGCTGAGTGAATTCCTCCTGTAACCGCTAAACGCGGCGCCGCTTCGGCGGGCGGCAGCCGTTGTGCGGAATCGGGGTGACGTCCTTGATGGCGGTGATCTCGAGTCCGGCCGCCTGGAGCGAGCGAATAGCCGCCTCGCGTCCCGCGCCCGGGCCCGTCACCCAGACTTCCACCTTCTTCAATCCGAGGGAAATCGCTTCCTTGCCGGCCGACTCGGCCGCGATCTGCGCGGCGAACGGCGTGCTCTTCCGCGATCCCTTGAAGCCGACCTTCCCGGCGCTGGCCCACGAGACCGTGTGCCCGTCGAGATCGGCGATCGTGACGATCGTGTTGTTGAACGTGGACTGGACGTGGGCCACGCCGGCGACGCCCACCTTCCGTTCCCGCTTCTTCTTCGGTTTTGGTGCTGCTGCGGTTGCTTCGGCCACGCTGCTTCCTTTCCTCGGGTGTCGCGCTTACTTCGCCGGCGCCTTGGGCGCGGGCTTGGCGACGGTCTTCCGCATCGCGCCGGCCGTCTTCTTCGGCCCCTTACGCGTGCGAGCGTTGGTGCGAGTGCGCTGCCCACGCGCCGGGAGACCCTTGCGATGACGCAAGCCCCGGTACGCGCCGATGTCCATCAGGCGCTTCACGTTCATGGCGACTTCGGTGCGGCGGGCGCCTTCCACCTTGAACTGCGCCTCGATCACCTGGCGCAGCCGCCCCACTTCCTCGTCCGCGAGGTTCTTGACGCGCGTGCTCGGGTTGATCCCCGTGATGGCGATGATCTTCCGCGCGGTCGACGGACCGATTCCAAAGATGTAGGTCAGGCCGACCTCGATGCGCTTCTCATTCGGGAGATCGACCCCGGCGATACGTGCCAAACGATTCCTCCTTACCCGGCGCTCAGCCTTGCCGCTGCTTGTGGCGCGGGTTCTTGCAAATGATCCGCACGACGCCCTTGCGCCGTACGACCTTGCAGTGTTCGCAAATCTTCGTGACCGAAGCCTTCACCTTCATGACGACCGCTCCTCGCGAGTTCTTACTTGTACCGGTAGACGATGCGCCCGCGCGTCAGATCGTAGGGCGAAAGTTCCACCGTCACCTTGTCCCCCGGCAGAATCTTGATGAAGTTCATCCTCATCTTGCCGGAGATATGCGCCAGTACCCGGTGACCGTTCTCGAGCTCCACGCGGAACATCGCGTTCGGCAGGGGCTCGACGACCGTTCCCTCGACCTGGACGCCTTCTTCCTTGGCCATGCCCCTCTCAGTCCGCCTCGACGAGTGAGAGCACTTCGGGCCCGGCCGCGCCGATCGCGACCGTATGCTCGAAGTGCGCCGAGCGCTTTCGGTCCGCGGTGACCACGGTCCACTGATCCGCCAACGTCACCACGTCCGCCGTTCCCGCGTTCACCATCGGTTCGATGGCGAGCACCATCCCGACGCGAAGTTTCGGACCCTCGCCCGGCCTGCCGTAGTTCGGAACCTGCGGCTCCTCGTGGAGCGCGCGGCCCACGCCGTGACCTACGAGCGCGCGGACGACCGAAAAGCCCGCTTCCTTCACCGTCCGCTCGATCGCGGCCGAGATGTCGGAGACCCGCCCGTCCGGACGGACCTGCTCGATCCCGGCCGCCAGCGACTTCTCCGTCGCGTCGAGCAGCCGAACCAACGCCGGGGCGACCGTTCCCACCGGGAACGTGCGCGCCGCGTCGGCGTAGAACCCGGCCTTCTTCACCCCGATGTCGAGGGAGACGATGTCGCCCTCTTTCAGGATGCGCTTGGCCGAGGGGATCCCGTGGACCACCTCTTCGTTCACCGACGCGCAGATGCTCGCCGGGAACCCGCGATACCCCAGGAACGCCGGCTCGCCTCCTTGGTCGCGGATGAACGTCTCCGCCACCTTGTCGAGGTCGAGGGTCGAGACCCCGGGCCGCACCTCCCGCCCGAGGGCGAGAAGGCACCGTCCCACGATCTGAGCGCTCTCCCGGATCCGCGCCACTTCCTCGGGCTTGTAGGTCTGGATCACCGAACTCGCGTCGCCGGCCACGCCGGTCGCCGTCTCCGGAGTCAGGCCGCCGGACGCAGGATGCGCCGAATGGCGCCGTACACCTGCTCCGCCGGTCCCGCCGCGTCCACGTTTCGAAGGACGCCCCGCTGCGCGTAGTACGCGACGAGCGGCGCCGTCTCCCGTTCGTAGACTTCCAGCCTCGCCCGAACCGTCGCCGGTTCGTCGTCGGCCCGCTGCTTCAACGCCGAGCCGCAGAGATCGCACTGTCCCGCGACCTTCGGCGGCTTGGTGCTCAAATTGTAGATCGCGCCGCACGAGCCGCAGAGCCAGCGGTCGCGGAGCCGGTTCACCACCGTCTCGGCCGAGACCACGAGATTCACCACGTGGTCTAGCGACTTGCCGCCCCCCGTCTTCAGGAGGTCGGCCAGCCCGTCGGCCTGCGCCACCGTGCGCGGAAAGCCGTCGAGCAGAAACCCGTTCGCCGCGTCCGCCATCCCGAGCCGCGTTTCGATCAAGCCCAGGACGGTCGAGTCGGCCACCAGCCGGCCCGCCTTCACGTCCGCCTGCGCCGCCAGTCCGAGCCGAGTCTCCTCGGCGATCGCCTGGCGAAGAATGTCGCCCGTCGCGATCAGGGGAACGTGCAGCTCGGCCGACAGGCCCTTGCCGTGCGTTCCTTTTCCGCTCCCCGGAGGTCCGAGGAGCACCACCCTCATCGACGGCCCCGCAGGCGCGAATTCCCCGTCAGCCCCTCGTAGTGCCGCATCAGCAGATGCGATTCGATCTGCTGCAGCGTGTCGAGCGCGACGCCGACGACGATCAGGACGCTCGTTCCGCCGAAGTAGAACGGAACGTTGAACCGAGCGATCAAGATGTCGGGCAGCACGGCGATGACGGCCAAGAAGATGGCGCCCGGCAGCGTGATGCGCGACAGAATCCGGTCGATGTAATCGGAGGTCTTCCGTCCCGGACGAATCCCGGGAATGAAGCCGCCGTACTTCTTCATGTTATCCGCCATGTCCGTCGGGTTCAGGACGATGGCCGTGTAGAAATAGGTGAAGAAGACGATGGTGAGCCCGTAAATCAAGACATAGGCCCACGTGCCGTGCGCCACGAAGTTCGCGATCGACTGAATGGCCGCGTTCCCCTGGAACGCCAGCGCCAGCGTGCTCGGCAGCATGATGAGCGACTGGGCGAAGATGATCGGAATCACGCCCGCCGTGTTCACGCGGAGCGGGATGTGCGTCGTCTGCCCGCCGTACATCTTCCGCCCGACCACGCGCTTGGCGTACTGCACGGGTATCTTCCGTTGCGCTTGCGTCATCGCCACGACCGCCGCGATGACCAGGAAGAAGATCACGAACATGAATCCCGCCACGAACGGCGAGAGCGTACCCACGCGGAGCGCCCGGAAGGTGTTGATCAGGTCCGCCGGGAACCGCGCCACGATGCCGATGAAGATGATGAGCGAGATGCCGTTTCCGATCCCGCGCTCGGTGATCTGCTCGCCGAGCCACATGATGAGGATCGTCCCGGTGGTCTGGGTGAGCATCGTCATCAATTGGAAGCCGAGCCCCGGATTCGGAACCACCGGAACGCCCTGCGAGCCCATCGATTCGAGGAAGCGGGCGAAGGCGAGCGACTGCGCCATGGCCAGCAGCACCGTTCCGATGCGCGTGTACTGCGTGATCTTCTTCCGGCCCTCTTCCCCTTCCTTCTGGAGCTTCTCGAAGTACGGGACCACGGCGCCGAGCAGCTGGAAGATGATCGACACCGAGATGTACGGCATGATTCCGAGCGCGAAGACCGTGGCCTTCGCGAACGAACCGCCGACGAACAAGTCGTAGAGACCGAACAGCGTATTCGACTGGCTGGCGAACGCCGTCACCAGCGCCTGGCTGTTCACCCCCGGGGTCGGGACGTGCCCGCCCAACCGGTAGACGACCAGCAGCGCGACGGTGAAAAGGATCCGGCGGCGCAGCTCCGGAATTCTGAAGATGTCTTGGACCTTGTCGAAGACTCCCATGGACTAGTCGCGCGCCTTCTTCACGTGGCGCGGCCGGTATTTCACGGGGGTCGGCAGGGTGATCGTTCCGCCCGCCGCCTCGATCTTCTCCTTGGCCGTCGAACTCACCGCGTCCACCTGGAACGTGAGCGCGATCGAGATCTCGCCGTTCCCGAGAATCTTCACCGGGAGCGACGTCTTGTCGATGAGCCCCATCGCCTTCAGCGAAGCGCGCGTGATCGTCGCGCCCTTCTCGAAGCGGGCGAGCTCGGTGAGGTTCACGATCTGGCGCGGAACGCGCTGGATCGGCGTGAATCCCATCTTCGGCAAACGGCGCGTGAGCGGCATCTGGCCGCCCTCGAACCAGCGATGAACCTTGCCGCCCGAACGGGCCAACTGGCCCTTGTGACCGCGTCCCGACGTGCCGCCGACGCCCGAGCCGGTGCCGAGACCACGGCGCTTGCGGGGGTGCGTGGCGCCCTTCGCGGGGCGGAGCGTGCCGATACGAAGCGACTTCACTTCGAACCTCCCTTCGCCGCGGTCTTGGGCTTGGCTGCGCGCGGGGCCTTCGGAGCCTTGGGCGATGCGGCCGCCTTCGGCGCCTTCGCGGCCGTGCGGCGGGCCGGAGCCCCCGGCGCCGCGTCGCCGGCCGTGGCCGATTCGACGCTCACCAGGTACGAGACCAGGGCGATCATGCCGCGGATCTGCGGCGTGTCCTGCTTCACGACGGAATGACGAATGCGGCGGAGCCCCAGCGCGGCCAGGGTCCGCTTGTGCTTCTCCAGGCAGCGGATCTTGCTCCGCTCCTGCGTGATCTTAATGAGCGCCATCGGTCCCCTCCGTCTTGCGACGGGTTCCGAACATCTCTTCCAGCGTGCGTCCGCGC
>DASTSZ010000049.1:0-2114 GCA_035760425.1 Candidatus Eiseniibacteriota bacterium
CCTGACGCTCCCCGTGATCAACCACGCGGCGGCCGTGATGGTGCTCGTCTCGGGCCGTGGGAAGTCGGCGATGCTCGAGCGCGCGGTGAGGGCCTCGAGCCGCCGCCCGGGCGGGTCGCTTCTTCCGATCGAGTTGATTCACCCCGAGACAGGAGCGCTCGACTATCTCGCGGATGCGGAGGCCGCGCCGTGGGCTCGAGCGGGACGCGCCGGCCTGAATTCGTAGGAGAGTCGTGGGGCGCCGGTCGGCGGGCCGGCTAGCGCTGATACTTCCAGTTCCGCGGCTTCCCCTCGGCCATCCACACGATGGCCTGCGCGAGGCGCCGCTCGCGGGTCGCGTCTTGCTTCGCCTCCGTGATCCATTCGATGTATTCGTTCCGATGGCTCGGGCTGAACTTCTCGAACGTGTCGCGCGCCTTCCGATTCCGCTTCAAGGCGGCGGCGAGGTCCGCGGGCACGGCCGCCCGCTTGGCGGGGCCACGCGCCTTCGAGGGCGGCTTCACGCCGGCTTCGTTCAGCGCCACCGCCTGCTTGATGAACGCGCGCATGACGCTCTTCGGCAGGAGATCCTTCACCGAGGTCAGCCGTCGCCCGCCCATGGCGGCGCCCTTCTCGCCCTTCAGAAGCCCCTTCGGGTCCTTGAGCAGCGCCGTCTTCCAGAATCCGAAGCTGGCGTGCGCCTTGAAGGCCGCCATGCCCGCAAGCGGTCCCTTGTAGTCGAAGTGCGGAACGCTCCACTTGAGTACTTCCTCCACCTCCGGACAGCCCTCGTGCATCCGGTCGCGGATCTCCTTCAGAATCGGCTTTGCGAAGGCAGGCGCCTTGGCGATGTAGGCATCGACTTCCTTCGTTCGCTTCCCCATGAGACTCCCCCGTGGCGGTGGTGACCGGCGTCGGGCCCGCGCTAGCCTGACCACGTGTCGATCGCGAGTATGGTAGCCCCGCCTCGGCGCCGCCGCGAGGCGCTTTGTTCGCGCCCCCGCGGGAGCGCGGGGCTCCCGCGTTGACCGCGGCCTGGAGCATTGCTAGCGTCGATCGCATGGATGAGCCTGCGGTCGCCGATCGGCTCGAACGAGCCCCTTCCTGGGGAGCGCGACGGACGTTCCTGGCGCTCGCGGTGGCGGCGCTCGGCGTCATCGACCTCGCCTCGGCGCTTCTGTCGCATCCCCCCGAGCGCCTCCTCGCGCTTCGACGGCTCGTTCCGACGACCGTCATCGACTCGAGCCGCACCTTCACGCACCTCGCGGGCGTGCTCCTGCTCGTGACCGCCTGGGGACTTCGGCGAGGCAAGCGGCGGGCCTACGTGGCGGCGCTTTTCCTGGCCGCGGTCTCGGTGCCCTTCAACCTCCTGAAGGCGATCGACGTGGAGGAAGCCACCGTCGCCTCGGCCCTCATGTTCCTCCTTGGGGTGAACGCGGAGGCCTTCCGCGTGAAGAGCCGCGAAATCACCTGGCGGGCGATTCGCCTCCCCTTCGTGCTCGGCGCGCTGGGCGTCGCGTTCTACGCGGTCGCCGGATGCTGGATCGCGGAGGCGCGATTCGGGAACGGCGCCTCCTTGGCGCGCGCCGCGGGCGAAGCCGCCTATCGCATTCTCGGCGTCGGCTCGCCGATCCTCGCCCTGCGCGGCGATCTCTCGCCTCACGACGCGTGGATCGTCCGCTGGTTCCTCCACTCGCTCCCGCTCCTCGGCGTCACCGTTCTCTTCGGAGGCGCCGTGGCCTCGCTTCGGCCGGCGCTCCATGACCGGCGGCATCGCGCGGAACGGGAGCGAGCGGCGCCGCTCGTCGAGCGGTACGGCGCCTCCTCCATCTCCGCCTTCGCGCTCGCGCCCGACACCGACTACTTCTTCAGCCGCAGCGGGCGCGCGGTCGTCGCCTATCGCTTCGAGTCGGACACGCTTCTCGCGATCGGCGATCCGATCGGGCCCGAGGAGGAACTCGCGCCCCTTCTTCACGACTTCGCGCGCTTCGCGGCGGAACGGGATTGGACGATCGCGTTCTTTCAGTCGCTCCCCGACCGCCAGGAGCTCTATCGCTCGCTCGGCTGGCGCTCGATTCACATCGGCGAGGATCCGATCCTCCGTCCCGCCGCCTTCTCCTTGGAGGGGTCGGCCA
>DASTSZ010000050.1:0-3771 GCA_035760425.1 Candidatus Eiseniibacteriota bacterium
GTGATGGGCAGCGAGGAGATCCACGCGCTGCGCGGGGTCAGCTTCACCGTGAAGAAGGGCGAATACGTCGCCATCATGGGGCCGTCGGGCTCGGGCAAGTCGACCCTCATGAACATGATCGGCTGCCTCGACACGCCCACGAGCGGCTCCTACAAGCTTCGCGGCACCGAGATTCGCGAACGGGAAGACGACGAGCTGGCGCGCATCCGAAACCAGGAGATCGGGTTCATCTTCCAGACCTTCAATCTCCTCCCGCGCGCCGACGCGCTCCACAACGTGGAACTCCCGCTCATCTACGCCGGCAAGCCGGCCAAGGAGCGGCGGGCCCGCGCGAAGGAGATGCTCGACCTCGTGGGACTCGGCGAGCGGATGCACCACCGACCGAACGAACTCTCCGGAGGGCAGCGACAGCGCGTGGCCATCGCGCGCGCGCTGGTGAACAATCCGTCCATCGTCCTCGCCGACGAGCCGACCGGCAATCTCGACTCGAAGACCGGCACCGAAATCATGGCGCTCCTGGACGAGATCCACCGGAAGGGGAACACGGTCATCCTCGTCACGCACGAGGAGGACATCGCCGCGCGCGCCCACCGCGTGGTGCGGCTCCGCGACGGGCTCATCGAGTCGGACAAGAGGCACGCGCCGCCCAGCGCGCCGGGCGCATGACCCCCCTGGTCGCGCCCCCGCGCGAGTTCTGGGTCGCGCAGCGGGAGAATCTCCGGATCGCCCTCAGCGCGCTCCGCGCGAACAAGCTCCGCTCCATCCTCACCGTGGTCGGCAACGTGGTGGCCGTCATGTCGGTCATCGCCGTCGTCGCCATCATCGACGGGCTCAACACGTACGTCAGCGACAAGGTGCTCCAGCAGGGGCTGGGCGTCCTCACCATCGACAAGTACGGATTCATCACGAGCGAGGAGGAGTACCGCGAGGCGGAGAAGCGCCGCGATCTCGGGCTCGACGACATGCAGGCGCTCGCCTCGCGCATGCAGTTGGCCGAGCAGGTGGTCGCCCAGGCGTCGCGCCGCCGCGTCGTTCGCGCGGGGAGCGTCGAGCTGCAAGGGGTCGACATCACGGGGACGACCGAGGGCTACGAGCGGGTTTCCAAACTCGATGTCGCGCAGGGCCGGCATCTCGAAGCCTCCGACGTGGAACGGCGACGCCCGGTCTGCGTCATCGGCTCGGAAGTGGCCGAGAAGCTCTTCCCCCGGATCGATCCGATCGGCGCGAGTCTGCGGGCCGGCGGCCACGAACTCCGCGTCGTCGGCATCTTCGCCGAGAGGGGCAACGTGCTCGGCTCGAGCCAGGACAACATCGTCTACGTGCCCCTGGGCCAGTTCTACAAGATGTTCGGCTCGCGGGCGGACTTGACGATTCTCGTCCGCGGCCGGGAGGGCGTCGACCCGACGCGGGTGCAGGACGAGGCGCGTGTCGTCCTGCGCGCGCAGCGCCACGTCCCGCTGGGCAAGCCGGACGATTTCGGGATGACGACGGCGGAGACGTTCCAGTCGTTCTGGAAACAGATCACGGGCGGCATCTTCGCGGGGACGATCGCGCTGGTCGCCATCTCCCTCGTGGTCGGCGGCATCGTGATCATGAACATCATGCTCGTGGCGGTCACCGAGCGGACGCGCGAGATCGGCATCCGAAAGGCGCTCGGCGCCCGGCGTTCCGATCTCACGATGCAATTCCTGAGCGAGGCGATCGTGCTCTCCCTCTTCGGGGGCGTCGTGGGCGTCCTGGCGGGGATCGCCATCGCCTTCCTCATCCGGGCCGCGACGCCCCTCCCGGCGTCGATCCAGCCCTGGTCGATTCTCCTGAGCCTGGTCGTCGCCTCCTCGGTCGGGCTCTTCTTCGGGGTCTATCCCGCCACCCGCGCCGCGCGCCTCGATCCGATCGTGGCGCTGCGCTCGGAGTAGCCGATGGCGATCGACGTCCGCGAAGGGGTGGGAATCGCGTTCCAGGCGATCCGCGCCAACAAGATGCGCTCCTTCCTCACGGTGCTCGGCGTCATCATCGGCATCACGTCGATCATGGCGATCGTCTCGATCATCGAAGGGCTGAACCGGAGCGTGAAGGCGCAGCTGGCGTCGCTCGGCACCGACGTCCTCTTCGTCCGGCCCTTCGCGCCGGGCGCGTGGGTGGGGGACTTCCCGGACAGCCTCCGCCGCCGCAAGTGGTTCAAGGTGGAGGACGCCGAGGCGATCCGCCGGTCGTGCCCCGACGTGCAGGCCGTGGCGCCCCTCAATTTCACCGAGGCGCGCCTCCGCTACCGCGAGAACGAGTCGCGCATGACGTTCATCGTCGGGAGCACGCCCGACTTCATGGTGACGAACAACATCGGCACGGCGGCGGGGCGCTACTTCACCGACGCCGAGGTCGAGCGCCGCGCGGCCGTCGTCGTGCTGGGGCCGGAGCACGTGGAGTCGCTCTTCCCGCACCAGTCGGCGGTGGGCCGTTCGATCACGATCGGGGGACAGCCCTTCACGGTGATCGGGGAGACCGAGCCGAAGGGGCGGCTCCTGGGGCAGAGCCTCGACGACATGGTCATCATGCCCTACACGACCTGCGAGAAGCTCTTCGGCCCCGACCTCCGCATGGTGCTGAACGCGAAGCCGGTCTCGCCGGAGCGGATCGACGCCGCCATCGACGAGATCCGCGACGTGATGCGCCGGCAGCGAAAGGTGCCCTACCACCAGAACGACAACTTCGCCGTCTTCACCGACCAGGCGCTGCTCGACCTCTACAACAGCATCACGGGGGCGTTCTACATCGTCATGGTCGCCATTGCCTCGATCGGGCTCATGGTGGGCGGCATCGGCGTCATGAACATCATGCTCGTCTCGGTGACGGAGCGGACGCGCGAGATCGGCGTGCGGAAGGCGATCGGCGCGCGCCAACGCGACATCCTCTGGCAGTTCATCGTCGAGGCGATGACGCTCACCGGCACCGGCGGCATCGTCGGCGTCGCGGCAGGGCTCCTGGTCGGGTGGCTCGTCGACGTCTTCAGCCCGCTCGCCTTCGCGGTCCCCATCTGGGGGATCGTGCTCGCGTTCCTCTCGGCCACCTCCGTCGGGCTCTTCTTCGGGATCTACCCGGCCGTGAAGGCCGCGCGCCTCGATCCCGTGGAATCGCTCCGCTACGAGTAGGGAAGTCGGGGACGCCGTGACGTTTCGAAACGCCATCGTGCGTCCCCCCGGCGCGTCGTTCCTGCAAGGACTCACGACCGTCGATCTCGGCGCGCCCGATCTCGCGCTCGCGCGGACGCAGCACGCGGCCTACTGCGAGGCGCTCGCGGCCTGCGGCCTCTCGCTCACATGGCTTCCCGCCGACGAGCGCTTTCCCGACTCGACGTTCGTCGAGGACACCGCCGTCCTGACGCCGCGCGGCGCCGTTCTCACGCGCCCGGGCGCCGCGAGCCGCGCCGGGGAGGCGGCGGCCATCGCGCCGGCGCTCGCCTCGTTCTTCCCACGCCTGCGACAGATCGAGAGCCCGGGCACCCTCGACGGCGGGGATGTCTGCGAGGCCGGGTCGTCGATTTTCATCGGGATCTCGGAGAGGACGAACGAGGAAGGCGCCCGCCAGCTCGCGGCGTTCCTGCGCGGCGACGGCTACGAGGTCGCGACGGTCGATATCCGCGGCGTGCCGGGAATCCTGCATTTGAAGAGCGGTGTCGCCGCGCTCGACGAGGCCCGCCTCGTCGTGATTCCGGCGCTGCAGGACCACCCCGCCTTTCGCCGCCACGAGCGGCTCGTCGTCGACCCCGACGAGTCG
>DASTSZ010000051.1:0-5289 GCA_035760425.1 Candidatus Eiseniibacteriota bacterium
TTTCGATCAGGGCCGTGGCCATGATCGTGAGGCTGCCGCCGTTTTCGATGTTTCGCGCCGCGCCGAAGAACCGCTTCGGCTTCTGGAGCGCGTTCGCGTCCACGCCGCCCGAGAGAATCTTGCCCGAGTGCGGGACGACGGTGTTGTGCGCGCGGGCGAGCCGCGTGATGGAGTCGAGGAGGATGACCACGTGGCGATTGTGCTCCACGAGGCGCTTCGCCTTCTCGATGACCATGTCGGCCACCTGCACGTGCCGTTCGGCCGGCTCGTCGAAGGTCGAGGAAACCACCTCGCCCTTCACCGAGCGCTCCATGTCCGTCACTTCCTCGGGCCGCTCGTCGATCAGGAGGACGATCAGCATCACTTCCGGGTGATTCTCCGTGATCGCGTTCGCGATCTTCTGGAGAAGCACCGTCTTTCCGGCGCGCGGCGGCGAGACGATGAGGCCTCGCTGCCCTTTGCCGATCGGCGTCAGGAGATCCATGATCCGCGTCGGCATGTCCTCCGCCTTGTGCTCCAGCCGCAGCTTTTCCTGCGGGTAGAGCGGCGTGAGGTTGTCGAAGAGGATCTTGTCCTTCGCCACCTCCGGCGACTCGAAGTTGACCGCCTCGACGCGCAAGAGCGCGAAGTAGCGTTCGCCGTCCTTCGGCGGCCGAACCTGCCCCGACACCGTGTCGCCCGTCCGGAGATCGAACCGCTTGATCTGCGACGGCGATACGTAGATGTCGTCCGGACCCGGAAGGTAGTTGTAATCCGGGGAGCGGAGGAAGCCGTAGCCCTCGGAGAGGATCTCCAAGACCCCTTCCGCGAAGATCAGACCGTTCTTCTCGGTCTGGCCTTCCAGAATCTTGAAGATCAGCTCCTGCTTCCGGAGTCCGCTCGTGCCTTGGATGCCGAGCGAGTGCGCCAGCTCCATCAATTCCGCGATGGTGCGGCTCTTCAACTGGATGATGTCGAGTCCCTTGACCGACACCTGCGGGGTGCTAACCGCCGGCGCGGGAGGGGCTTCCGTTTCTTGTGATTCCATTTCGGTGCGGGACTCCTCGATCGTGGTCCCCTCGGGGGCTTCGGGCCCACGACGGCGGACGGGTGTAGTTGGGCGGGACATGGTATTGGGCCGAACGGCGGGTCCTCTGAGGGGGAATGAATGTCGTTTCGAAGGGTTTCGAAATTTCCGGTGAGTTCTGGCTCGGGGTTCGCGGCCCGGTTGGGGGGCGTTCGCGATGGGCTACCGTTGGGGTCCCTGACCGGCGAGCCTTTAGGGCTGGTTCAACGCTGCAAATGTAGCGGACCGGCCCGGGCCTGTCAAGCCCCTTGGACCGCGGCCCGAAACCGCGATCCAAGGGGCGAAATGCTTACTCGGAGGCCTGCTGCGCGGGGAAGACTCCCTTCGAGAACGTCTGGCCTTCCATGAAGGTGAAGGACTTGCCCTTCTGCCAGTAGAACCAGCTCTCGAATTGCTTCCCGTCTTCGGTGTAGGTGAAGATCTCGTCGGGATACCCTTCGGCCTTGTAGACGCCCGAGGCCTGATTCGTGGGTCCCAGACGTTTATCGGCGGTATCGACCCAGACCTTAACCTGCGATCCCTTCCGCTGCTTCCCATCCCCCAGCGCCTTGTACATGGCGTACTCGGCCGCCGACTCGTCCCGCTTCTGAAGCTTCGTGAACGAGAGGAAGAGGAACTGGTGGTAAATCGGCTCCCGGGCGTTCAGTTCGACCGCCTTGCGGAGCGCCGCCACCGAGCCGTTGTAGTCGCCGGCCTGGTAGCGAACTTGGCCGGCGAGCCCGAGGATGTCGAGGTTCGACGGGAAGGTCTTGAGCCCCTCGTCGAGCGCGGCCAGGGCGGCCTTCATATCCTCGACGCGCGTGGCGATGACGGCCACGTTGAAGATCGCGCCCTCGCGCATCGCCTGGGAGTCGGCCGGTGCCGTCGAGTAGAGCAGCTTGAAGTTCGTCGCGGCGCTGTCGAACGCGGCCGACCGTTCCGGACCCTTGGGGAGCGGATCGGCGTACTGGAGCCACGACTCCGAGAGGCGCGAAAGATAGATGTACTGGTTCGCCGGGTCGACTTGGATGGCCGCCCAATAGGCGGCCGGGGCTTCCTTGTACTTGCCGGCGTTATAGAGACGGTTTCCGCGCCCGCCGGCCGCGACCTTCATGTTCCGGATCAGCATTTCGTCGCCCGGCTTCAGCGTGAGGCCGATCCGCGCGGCCGCGATGGCGTCGTCCACGCGCCCGACGAGTTCATAGAGGTAGGAAAGGTTCTTGAAGACGTCGACCGACGTCGGGTCGATGAGCGCGGCGAGTTCGAAGTTGTAGAGGGCGTCGAGCATCTTCGAGGCGCCTTCGTATTCGCCGAAGACGGTGGAGTCGACCACCGCCGCCTGAAGGTCGCCGCCGAGCGCGAACGGCTTGATCGGCGCCGACACCGGCTCATCGCTGGTCGGCGCGAAGTAATAGGACATGGCGTCCTTCGTGTAATACCAAACCTCGTGCCGGGCGCCGCCTTCGGTCCAGAGCGCGAAATCGCTGGGCGAGCCCTTCTCCTTCTCCAGCTTGGCCTGCGGCGTTCCCTCGTCGGTCGTGCGCTCCGGAATGGAGGCGATCGTGCCGGCGCGCTGCATGGCGGCAATCCCCTTGTTGTAGAGGCCGGCGAGCGCCGCGTCGCGGCTGAGCTTCAGCTCCTTCACGCGCTTTTCGTCCTTCTTCGCGGTGGCGAGCTGGATGCCGATCTCGTACGTGCCGCCCGCCGCGCGGTACTGGCGCAGCTGATTGCGGGAGAACGCGAGGAGCGCGTAGAGCTGGAGATTGTCCGGCTCTTCGCGGCGGGCGCACTCGAGGAAACGAGCGGCCTTGTCGTAGACCTTCTGTTGCACGTAGACCTTGCCGCTCGTGAAGCAGAGGCCGGCGGTCGCCGTGGGGGCCAGCAGGCTGAACGTGATGAGAGCCGCAGCGGCGGCGGTGCCGACACGCGCGACGCGCGGATATTTCCGTAGCATTCGATCCTCCATGCAAAGAGAAACACGGGGTCGGGGGTCCCCGTTCCAAGTCTGTGCGATTCAATCCCCCGGAGGCCCCCCTGTCAAGGGCATTCGGCCCGGGTCGGCGGGAGGTACTTTAGGCGTAATTGATTGTAAATTTTAATCTTACAGCAGTTGGTAGGGGTCCACGTCGACCGCCCAGCGGGCGCCGGGGTGGCGGAGGTCCCGGAGCCGCGGGAGGGCGGTCGCCAGGGTCTGGCGGAGGGCGGTCCGGGAGGCGCTCCGGAGGAGGAGGTGCCAGCGCTCCTCGCCTTTCAGGCGGGCGAGCGGCTTCGGGGTCGGCCCGAGGATCTCCACGGCGCGATCCCCCGCCGACTTCGCCACGATGCGGCGGATAGCGTCGCCCAGCGCCTGCACGCGGTCCGACTTCTTCCCGCGGAGTTCGATCTCGACCAGACGGCCGAAGGGGGGGTAGTGGAGTTCCTTCCGCTCCTCCGCCTCCTTCGCGAAGAAGGCGGGGTAGTCCTGCGCCGCCGCCGCGAGGAGCGCGGGGTGCTCGGGGTCGTAGGACTGCATGATCACCTCGCCCGGCGTATCGCCGCGGCCCGCGCGCCCCGCCACCTGCGTGAGGAGCTGGAAGGTCCGCTCCGCCGCGCGGAAATCGGGAAGGTAGAGTGAGAGGTCGGCCACGATCACCCCGACCAAGGTCACGCCCGGGAAGTCGAAACCCTTCGTGACCATCTGCGTGCCGAGGAGGAGATCGGTCTCGCGCTTCCGAAACGCGTGGAGGATCGACGACGCCGATCCGCGGCGGCGCACCGAATCGAGATCGAGCCGCGCCAGGCGCGCCTTTGGGAAGAGCCGCTCCATCTCGCGTTCGACCTTCTGGATGCCGAGCCCTCCGAACCAGAGATCGGCCGCATGACACTCGCCGCACGCCTGCGGGACTTTTCGCCGCACGCCGCAGTAGTGGCAGCGGAGCATGTTCTCGTCGGAGTGAACCGTGTAGGGCACGTCGCAGCGATCGCACTTCGCCACGTGGCCGCAGCCGCGGCATTGGAGGTAGGTCGAGTGGCCGCGTCGATTGAGGAAGAGAATTCCCTGCTCGCCCCGCTCGAGCGTGCGCGCGATGGCGTCGCTCAGCGCCTGCGTGAGGAAGCGGGAGCCGGAACGGTCGATGGCCGCGGGCTTCGAAGCGCCGCGGAGGTCGGCGAGCCGGACGGTCGCGAGAGGGCGGCCGTCGACGCGGTTCGAGAGGGTCAGGAGCCGGTAGGCCCCGCGCGCCGCCTGCGAGTAGCTCTCGAGGCTCGGCGTCGCCGTCGCGAGGAGCACCGCGCGCCCCGCGCGCTGCGCCCGCACCAGCGCCACGTCGCGCGCCTGGTAGCGAGGCGACTCGTCCTGCTTGTACGCCCCGTCCTGCTCTTCATCGACGACCGTGAGGCGGAGATCGGGAAACGGAAGGAACACAGCGGAGCGCGTGCCGACGACGAGATCGATCGTCCCGTCCGCGACGCCGCGCCAGACGTCGGCGCGCTCGCGCGGCAGAAGCCCGCTGTGATAGACCGCCGCCCGCTCGAACCCCGCGCGCCGGAACGCGTCGAGCGCCTGCGGCGAGAGCGCGATCTCCGGAACGAGGATAAGCGCTTGGCCGCCGCCGGCGATCGCCGCCCGCGCCGCATGGAGATAGACCGCCGTCTTCCCGCTCCCGGTGACGCCGTGGAGGAGAAAGGGCGCGAACGACTGCGACGCGATCCCCGTCTCGACCGCGGCCAGCGCCGCCATCTGCTCGTCGTTGAGCGCGGCGCGTTCCGGAGGCGGGGCCGCGTGCCACCCTTCTTCTTCGAGCGGCGCCGCGCGCGAGGCGCGCCGCTTGAGCCCCGTCGGCGAAGGCGCCGCCGCATGGAGCACTTCGCCCAGCGTCGCCGCGTAGTAATCCGCCACCCAAGCCGCCAGCGAGAGAATCTCCGCGGAGAGCACGAGCCGCGGCTCCGGAATCCCCGAGATCGCCCTCACCTTATAAGAGGGCGCCTCCGCCCGAGCCGGCTCCGACCCCAGCACCGTCCCCCAAACCTGCCGAGCCCGCATGGGCACGAGGACACGGAGCCCCGCCACCACAGGCTCCTCGTCAGGAAATCCGTAGACGAGATGCTCCTGCCCAGGGATGGGAACCGGAACCGCAACACGTACGAGGCGCATAAGGCGGGAAGAGTAGCACCACGAGGAAGACTTGAAGAGTGGAGGGCTACCGTGGAGGTCGAGGGTCGCGGGAATTGATCTCCCTGCAGGCCCCTGTTAGTTCGGGGCCAGC